>CAZUSF010000373.1:0-2474 GCA_964623355.1 uncultured Thiobacillus sp.
TAGACGCGAGTGCGTCCAAGTACAACCGAAAACTGGCTGGCGCCAACGATGTGCAGCAAGGTGTTGACCAACTCGTTGCCTTCCTTGAACAGGATTTTGCTGCCATTGCCAGAAATGGCGATCAGCGTTTCGAGCAACAGCCCGACGACCGAGAAATCGATGCGGCTGACCTGACTCAGGTCGATCTCAACCTGCTTGCGACCTTGGGCGTACTTTTTAAGTGCGTCGAATTGCATTTCACTGCCTGGACCGATCTGGCCGGTCAGTTTGAATGCGATTTCCGGGGCTTGCGCAACCCGAACTTCCGCGGTGCCGTTCTTGCTTGGTAGCGGTAGCGGCTGCGTGTAGGAAGGGGGAGAAACCTCGTAAGCGACAGCGTAATCGACGGCGACGTTTTCAAAATCATCTTCCCGACCGAGCAATTGCAATATCGCCAGAAACAGGAACCAGCCTGATTCGGTCAGGCGATTGCCCTGACGCGCGGCATCGAGGCGCACCGCAAAACCGGGACCGCCGATCAGTTCAACCGGTTTGTGCATCTCATGCAAGTGGACGATATCGCTCAGGATGGCATTCGCGGTGTCTTCATCCGGCGCAAGTGTTTTTGACACATCGAGCCGAACATAAGGCGCATGCGCAGCATCCTGGAAAAAGCGACCTTGTTTGACCCGTTCCAGCGTGCCGTACTTCTCTCCATAAGACATCAACGGAGCCGGGGCGCTGACTCGCTTCGGTTTGTCATGCGGTGTCCAGGTCGGTGGCGAGCGTTCAAACCGCACCGCGAAATCGACTGCGGCATCCTCGAATGGAGCGGACTGGTCGCTCACTTCATAGAGATCAAACAACATGTACCAAGGCAACGGATCATGGTTTTCGCGGTGATCCAGCAGATAACGATTGAGCAGGGTTGCGGTCTCACCGATCTTGCCATTGGCAAATAGAACCGCAGCTTCCTCGAGTTCCGGTGGCAGGCCGCCCAGGGCTTCCTGAACCTCAATGCCAGCGCCCATGTCTTCGATCGGTGGCTTGACGCCCTTATAGGCTGGTCCGGGGCCGAACGCGTCATTACCTTCCTTCAGGAAAGCAAGGAAATCATCAGGCTTCTCTTTGCGGAAGAAAGAAAACACACAACCTCTGTTTTTTTATAAAAATCTTCCAGAAGCATAGCAGAAGCTGATACGGCTGGAAGTGAGTCTGCTCATAGCACCGATTTCTCCGTCACTCTGCGGCAGCGAGCCATCAAGCGGATTGAATCAAGGTGCCAACGCCCTGATCGGTCATGATTTCGAGCAACAAGGCATGTTCCACTCGGCCATCGATGATGTGG
Source organism: uncultured Thiobacillus sp. (assembly GCA_964623355.1). Classification (GTDB taxonomy): domain Bacteria; phylum Pseudomonadota; class Gammaproteobacteria; order Burkholderiales; family Thiobacillaceae; genus PFJX01. The sequence goes on from CAZUSF010000373.1 coordinate 1,328, forward strand.
ACTGATTTGACGCCACTTCTGGCGGCATCCAGCGCCGACGCAATTTTCGGCAGCATGCCGCCGGATAAAGTGCCATCGGCGACCAGGTCATCGATCTTTTTCGGCGTCAGACCGGTCAGCAGGTTGCCGGCTTTGTCGAGGACGCCCGGCGTGTTGGTCAGCAAGACCAGCTTTTCGGCTTTCAAGACTTCCGCCAGCTTGCCCGCGACCACATCGGCATTGATGTTGTAGGTCTCACCCTGGCTACCGACGCCGATCGGTGCAATCACCGGGATGAAGTCGCCAGAATCGAGAAACGAGATCAGGCTTGGGTCGATCTGGGTGATGGCGCCGACCTGGCCAATGTCGATCACGTCGCCGGGAATGGTCGTCGATTCCATCAGCAGTTTTTTCGCCCGGATGAAGCGGCCATCCTTGCCGGTCAGGCCCACCGCTTTGCCCCCGGCCTGGTTGATCAAATTGACGATGTCTTTATTGACCTGGCCACCGAGTACCATTTCAACCAGATCCATCGTTTCCGCATCGGTCACCCGCATGCCCTGGATGAATTCCCCCTTCTTGCCGACGCGCCGCAACATGTCCTCGATCTGCGGGCCGCCGCCATGCACGACGACCGGATTCAGACCAACCAGTTTGAGCAACACCACATCGCGCGCGAAGGCAGCTTTGAGGACCGGATCGGTCATCGCGTTGCCGCCGTATTTGATCACGACGGTCTTGTCCCAGAACCGCTGGATGTAGGGCAGGGCTTCGGCAATGACTTTGGCTTTGTCGCCCGGGGTGAGATTGGCTATGGACATGGTGGTTTCTCGGAATTGAATATGGCGGATTCTACAAAAGTAGCGGGCATGGGCAGCAAAAAAGGTATCTGCTTTCCTGCCGTGCCCGATCGGGCATTGACTGTTGCCTGACCAATTTTTTCAGCAATTCTTTATGCGTTGCAGGGTGAAAAGAAATGTTTTTGGCCGTTGAGCAGCTTAAAGAAGGGGTTAAGGATGCGCAGTCATTTCCAGTCATTCTGCTGACTATGCAGTCGCAAGAAAAAAGCATTCAGGAGTTAGCTATCTTATTGTATTTAAAAAAGAACTTGCTGAAATATTGGCGGCAGCCTAGATTCCGCCGCCAGCTGAATTTAATTGGCCGCGTG
>CAZUSF010000374.1:0-2471 GCA_964623355.1 uncultured Thiobacillus sp.
AACGCGTTCGATGCAGCTACTTGATGAAGCCACCTATCACCGCCTGCTGGCCCAGACGAGGCCACTGGCGCTGGTGTTGTTCAGCAGTTCGTCTTGCGGCACCTGCCGCGTGGTGGAACGCCAATTACCGCTCAGCGCCCCCGCCGAAGCGCAACTTTTCAAGGTTGATGTGCAGGTCGCCTCGGCGCTCGCACGCGCTTTCGAGGTGTTCCATCTGCCGACCTTGTTACTCTATGTCGATGGTCATTACCATGCCCGCCTTGATTGTGCGGTGACGCCTGCCGCATTGCGCACCGCCATCGACAACGCTGTAAGCCATCCGGCCGAGGAGGAGCCATGAAATCGCTGATCGACGCAGCCGGTTGGGCCAGCGCGGCTCGCCGTATCGACTCGCCCAATTGCGACGAACGGCCGGTGGGGAGCGACATATCGCTGCTGGTGATCCACAACATCAGCCTGCCGCCAGGCGAATTCGGCGGGCCGGGCGTCGAACAGCTATTCACCAATCAGCTCGACCCAGCGGCGCACTCGTATTACGCAACGATCCACAGCCTGCGCGTGTCATCGCACTTTTTTATCCGCCGCGATGGCGAACTGATCCAGTTCGTGCCCTGCCGCCAGCGCGCCTGGCATGCCGGTGCATCAAGCTGGCGCGGGCTTGAACGCTGCAATGATTTTTCGATCGGGGTGGAACTGGAAGGCAGTGACGATCAGCCGTTTACCGACGCGCAATATGACCAGCTGAATGGATTGATCCAGTCGCTGCGTGCGGCCTATCCAAGCTTGACTGATGTAGCCGGTCATTCCGACATCGCACCTGGTCGCAAGACCGATCCGGGGCCGCATTTCGCCTGGAGTCGCGTGCAGCCCTTTACACCTTGATGGCGATGAACATTCCCGTGCTGGAGGGTTCGGGTTTTTGCTGGGGATTTGTCGCATTCGCTTGATTGTCAGGCGCGTCTTCCATGCGTTTTTTCAAGGCGCGCAGGATGCGTTTCAGCATCTCCTTGAGTTCTTCCATGTCATCGCCTGCCTGAGTTTTGCTTGCCTCGGTCGTTGTGGTCGGGGCAGTGGTTTTGCTGTCGGCGTTGGTCTCTTGCGCGTTTGTTGTCTCAATCACTGGCGTGTTCACGCCGGGTGTTGGGGGTGTCGGCTGAACTGCCGAGGTGGTCGCAATGGAGGGGTCGGCTGGCGTCGTGTTTTCTGAGGCAGCGACTGGGGCGCTGCTGGTAGCGGGCTGGGCCGACATTTGGCGCAATTCGCCAGCAATGCGTTTGACCTCGGCCATTGCTGCTTTGGCCGCTTGCTTATCCATGAGCGCAACCTGTTGCAGCAGCAGTTTGAGTCGTTCATACAACATTTGCCGCTTCAACGATTCAGCCTGGCCTTGCCCAGCCCCGGCGCGTGCCGCCAGGCGTAATTGTTTTTCGCTATCGCTTTGTTCCTTCAGCTTTTTTTGCTGTTCTTCACTGAGTTGAAACAGCTTCGAGTGATCGCGGTCAGCCGGTTGATTCCGGATGGTTTTATGGTGTGTGTCGATGCTTGTGTTCTGACCTAACTTGAATGGATTGATGAGCGCCACGCGGTTCTCCCCGACAATGATATGAGGCGGCGCGAAGCGCACCCTCTCATGGGGGTATAGCATGTATTGGCGGCAAGCCCCGCCTTGCGGCTGTGGGCTCAGTAATGCGGTTGTTAAGCCGCTTGCGCCGGAATCTGCGCGCCGATGCGCTTGATGCGGTTCTTGTCATCTACATAAACCAGCTTCGGCTCGAACTGGGCGAGTTCGATTTCATTGAAGTTGGCATAAGTCGCGATGATCAGAATATCGCCCACTGCCGCTTTGCGAGCCGCTGCGCCGTTGACCGAAATCATGCCGGAGCCTTTCTGGCCGCGAATCGCGTAGGTCGAGAAGCGTTCACCGTTGTTGACGTTGTAGATCTCGATTCTTTCGTACTCTCGAATATCCGCTGCTTCCAGCAGAAGTTCATCAATCGCGCAGGAGCCTTCGTATTCCAGTTCGGAGGCGGTAACGCGAACTCGGTGCAGCTTGGACTTGAGCAGGTTACGTTGCATGGCGGTGGATGAATTGAAAAATCGGGGTGCAATTATAGCCATGATCTTGCGCTGCACAATAAAGCGGTTGGACTCAGTACAAACGGGCTAAGCGGAGTGTGTTGCGTAAGCCATACAACGCTTCAAGCAATCAGAATGGCGCGGTAGTCGTTGACGTTGGTGCGGGTCGGACCGGTCAGCAGCAGATCATCCAGGCCGGCGAAAAAACCGTAGGCGTCATGTGCGGCAAGCTGCGTTCCGGCATCAATACCCAGCGCCGCCGCGCGGGCCAGAGTGTCCGGCGCAATGATTGCGCCGGCATTGTCCTGCGTGCCATCGATGCCATCGCTGTCTGCCGCCAGCACATGCACGCCGGCCAGCCCGTTCAGCGCAATCGCCAGTGCCAGCAGGAATTC
>CAZUSF010000375.1:0-2470 GCA_964623355.1 uncultured Thiobacillus sp.
CAGGAACTGGTGAATTCTTGCGAAGAGCGTCAGCAGTACTGGCAGCAGTTGAAGGGTGTCGCCGGTTTGAACAAACCGACGGTCGATGTCGAAGCCATTGCCGAACAGGCGCGCGCCGAGTTGCTCGGCAAGATCAGCGCCAGCCTGGCCAGCTTTGGTAGCGGCATTGCAGTGGACAGCCAGGCGCTCGCCAGTTCATCGGTCACAGTCAGGCAAGCCGTTGCCGGACCCGATGGCTACGAGCCGGTTTATGTCGATACGCCGGAATGCACGGCCTGCGACGAGTGCACCAAACTGGCGCCGAAAACCTTCGCTTATAACGAGGAGAAGAAAGTCGTGGTGATCAACCCGCAAGGCACCAAGTACGCCGATCTGGTCAAGGCCGCCGAGAAATGCACCGCCGGCTGCCTGCATCCGGGCACGCCCTGGAACCTGAGCGAACCCGGCATCGACAAGCTGATCGCACGCGCGGCGAAGTACAACTGAGCAATTCCGAAGACATGCCAGCATTGATGAAGTGTTCCGTCATTGATGGGACTACTAGCCAATCGACTAGGCGAGCAAACAACGCTCGCCAAGTCGCTGGTTATCCCGCGCATGCGGGAATCCAGTTCGTAGACCTTGACGCACCTGAAGGTTGTCAAACGTTCAACCTGGATTCCCGCATGCGCGGGAATGACGGCGGGTATTTGCTTCGGCTGCCAGGGCCTGCGCGCATTGAGCTGTGATGTCTCTTCTCTCCATCTTCCACCGCAACACATTCGCACGCGGGGTTCACCCCGATGCGCACAAGAGCACTGCCGGCAATCCGATTCGTCGGATGCCGTTTGCGTCACGCATGATCCTCCCCCTCGCGCAACACATCGGCAAGCCGGCAGTGCCCCTCGTCCGGGCTGGTGAAGAGGTGGTTCGGGGTCAGCCGATCGCAAAAGCCGACGGTTTTTTGTCGGTCCCTATTCATGCGTCAGCCGATGGCGTCATCGAAGCCATCGAGCTGAAAGCCAGCGCGCGCGGCCCCTGGGTCGAATCCATCGTGCTGCGCGTGTACGAAGCTTCGACCCAGCAGGTCGGCTGGTCGCAACCGTTCGATATTGAAAACGCTACGCCGCGAGACATCATCCAGGCGATCAAGGACAGCGGCATGGTCGGCCTCGGCGGCGCCACTTTCCCCAGTCACGCCAAGCTGACGGTGCCGCCCGAGCACAAGATACACACGCTGATCGTCAACGGTTGCGAGTGCGAGCCGTATCTGACGTGCGACCACCGCTTGATGCTCGAATATCCCGCCGACCTGATGATCGGCGCTCGGCTGGCGATGCGCGCCATCGGCGCCGAACGCGCCATCATCGGCGTCGAGGACAACAAACTCGACGCGGTCGAAGCGATCCGCAAATGCCTGCCTGCCGACGGCAGTATCACGGTACAAGTGGTGCCGACCAAGTACCCGCAGGGCGCCGAGAAGATGTTGATCAAATCCCTGCTCGACATCGAAGTGCCGCCCGGCAAGCTGCCGATGCATGTCGGTGTCGTGGTCAACAACGTCGGCACGTTGGTGCAACTGGGCCAGTTGTTGCCGGCCGGCGAAGGCCTGACCGAGCGGGTAGTCACCGTCACCGGCCCCGGCATCAGGAAGCCGGGCGATTACTGGGTGCCGATCGGCACGCCGATGCGTACGGTGCTGGAATGGGCCGGTGCGCAGGCAGCCGACTCGCGCGAAATCATCCTCGGCGGCCCGATGATGGGCCAGGCCGTCGCCTCGCTCGACGTGCCGGTGACCAAGGGCGTGTCCGGCATTCTGGTGTTCGACAAGCTGGAAATCGAAGCCGACCGCAAGGTCTGGCCGTGCATCAAGTGCGGCGAATGCGTCAAGGTGTGTCCGATGGGGTTGAATCCCTCCATGCTCGGCATGCTGGCGTCGCAGCGCGAATATGAAGAGATGGGCAGCCAGTTCCATCTTGGCGACTGCTTCGAATGCGGTTGCTGCACCTACGTTTGTCCATCTCACATTCCGCTGGTGCAACAGTTCCGCATCGCCAAAGGCATCCTCAGAGGAAAAGCGACATGACCCCGCGTATCGAACTGCGCACCTCGCCGCATGTGGTGAAAGGCGCCAGCGTCGAAAAAATCATGTTCCACGTCGTGCTGGCGATATTGCCGATCGCCGCCTTCTCGGTCTGGCAATACGGCGTTTCCGCGCTCGCTTCGCTGCTCACCATCACGCTGGTCTGCATCGGTAGCGAACGTTTGTTCAACCGTTTGAATGGCCAGCCCAGCACGCTGTCGGATTGGTCGGCGACGATCACCGGTTTGCTGCTGGCGTTGAGCCTGCCGCCGGCGTTTCCGCTCTGGATGGGCGCGATCGCAGGATTTGTCGCCATCGCGCTGGGCAAGGCGTTGTTCGGCGGCATCGGCTACAACGTGATGAACCCGGCGCTGGTCGGGCGCGCCTTTGTTCAGGCCGCTTTTACGG
>CAZUSF010000376.1:0-2466 GCA_964623355.1 uncultured Thiobacillus sp.
GCCAACATGTCGCACGAGATCAGGACGCCGCTCAACGCCATCATCGGTCTCTCGCACCTGCTGCGTGCTGACGCCACGCCGTCCCAGGCCGAACGGCTGGGCAAGGTCGACGCCGCCGGCAAACACCTGCTATCGATCATCAACGACATACTCGACATCTCCAAGATCGAGGCCGGCAAGCTGCAGCTCGAACACAGCGATTTCGCCCTCACCGCCGTACTCGACCATGTCCGCTCCCTGCTCGCCGACGCTGCCCGCGCCAAGAATCTGGAGATCCGCGTCGACCCCGACGCCATGCCGGTCTGGCTGCGCGGCGACGTCATGCGCCTGCGCCAGGGTCTGCTCAACTATGCCAGCAACGCCCTCAAATTCACCGAGCAAGGCCACATCACCCTGGCCGCCAAACTGCTTGAAGAACAAGGCGACGAACTGCTCGTCCGCTTTGAAGTCAGCGACACCGGCGTCGGCATCGCGCCGGAGAAACTCGCCGACCTGTTCAAATCCTTCACGCAAGCCGACACCACCACCACCCGCAACTACGGCGGCACCGGTCTCGGCCTGGTCATCACCCGGCGGCTGGCGGAAGCCATGGACGGAGAAGCCGGCGTCGAGAGTACGCCGGGGCAAGGCAGCACCTTCTGGTTCACCGCCCGCCTGCAACGCGGCCGCGGCATCCTGCCGCAGACCGAGACCAGCAGCGCCAACGCCGGTCAGCGCCTGCGCGAACGCGCACAACGCGCCCGTCTGCTGCTCGCCGAAGACAACCCGGTCAACCGCGAAGTCGCGCTCGAACTGCTGCACGGCGTCGGCCTCGCGGTGGATGTTGCCGAAGACGGCACGGAAGCGCTCGACAAGGCGCATCAGCACCGCTATGACCTGGTGCTGATGGATATCCAGATGCCCAATATGGATGGCCTCGACGCCACCCGCGCCATCCGCATCCTGCCGGGCTGGCAAGACATCCCTATCCTGGCCATGACCGCCAATGCCTTCGACGAAGACCGCATGGCGGCCAGGCTGGCGGGCATGAACGACCACATCGCCAAGCCGGTCGATCCGGAGCAGCTCTACGCCACGCTGCTCAAATGGTTGCCGGCAGCCAAACCCGAAATTGGCGCTGGATCGACGCCGCCAGTAGCAAGCGCAGCCGCGGCCGCCACGGTCACCACGCCTCCGGCCGACAGCGAGGCTGAAGCCGGGCTGCGCGCCCGGCTGGCGGCGATTCCTGATCTCGACCTTGATGCGGGCATGCGCCAGGTGCGTGGCAAGCTGGCAAGCTACCAGCGCATCCTCACACTGTTTGCCGACGGCCACGGCGAGGATGTGCCACGCCTCACCGCGCTGATCGGCCAGAACGAACTGGACGCCGCCGAAAAACTCGCCCATGCCCTCAAGGGTGCGGCGGGAAATGTCGGCGCGCTGCCCATTCACGTGCTCGCCACCACGCTGGATACGGCGCTCAAGCGCGGCGACGGCGCAACCGCAGAAGCCGCCCTGGCGCCGCTGGCCGAGCGTTTGCCCAGACTGATCGAAGCCTTGCAGGCCGCGCTGGCCAAGCCAACCGAGGCGCCGCAGCAAACGGTTGCGGCCGCCACCGCAAAAACCACCGAGCAAGGCCGGATGATCCGGGAATTGCTGGCGCTGCTCGACGCCGGTGATTTCGGCACCCGCCATCTGCTGACCGCACAGCGTAGCGGCCTCGAAGCGGCCCTGGGCAGTGCGCGCTTTGCTGCCGTGGAACGCGCCGTCCAGCGGTTCGACTTTTCAGAAGCCATGCGTCTACTGCAGGAACCGTCATGAACTCAACCCACACCCTGCTGATCGTTGACGATCAACCCGAGAACCTCGCCGTGCTGGGCGACCTGCTCGAACCGCATTACCGGGTGATCGCCGCCACTTCGGGCCGGCGCGCATTGCAGTTGGCCGCATCCGAGTCGCCACCCGACCTGATCCTGCTCGACGTGACGATGCCGGAGATGGACGGCTACGCGGTACTCACCCGCCTGCGCGAAGACCCGACGACGCGCGACATCCCGGTGGTCTTCGTCACAGCGCGCGACGCCGATCTCGACGAGGAGCATGGCCTGAAGCTCGGTGCGGCCGACTACATCACCAAGCCGATCCGGCCGGCGATCGTGCTTGCCCGCGTGCTCACCCAACTGGAAAACAAGCAGGCGCGCGACCTGCTGAAAAACCAGAATACCTGGCTGGCGGCCGAGGTGGACCGGCGCATGCATGACAACGAGCTGATCCAGAATGCCAGCCTGTATGCGCTGGCGGTGCTGGCCGAAACGCGCGACAACGACACCGGCAACCACCTGAACCGCACCCAGGCCTATGTCGGCCTGCTGGTCGAGTCGCTTGGCCGCCACCCCGATTACGCCGATCAACTGCCGGGCGAGCTGGCGAAGTCCATCGTGCGCGCCGCACCCTTGCACGATATCGGCAAGGTGGGCATTCCCGACC
>CAZUSF010000377.1:0-2453 GCA_964623355.1 uncultured Thiobacillus sp.
CCGGAACTGGCGCTGCGCACTTCCACCCGCTTCATGCCATGGCTGATGTCTTCATGCATGGTGATCGAACCTTCGACCGGATTGAAGAAGCTCGGCCAGCCGGTACCGCTGTTGAACTTGGTATCGCTGCGGAACAACGCCGCACCGGTGATCGGATCGACAAACGTGCCGGGCCGTTTTTCATCCAGATGCGAACCTGTGAAGGCGGGTTCGGTGCCTTGCGAAAACGCGATTTTCTGTTGCGCCGGGGTCAGCAGACGGAAGCCCAGCCACTGCCAGAAGCGCGCCTTGTCGCCGTTGTAGCCGGTGTAGCGCGAGACCTCCTTGCCATTCTCGAACAGCACGATAGTCGGCGTTGCAAACAGACTCTTCTCCAGACTCCAGCCGCTCGGCGCATTCGGGTTGAGGGTTGCCACAATGCCGACTTCAGATTTCCAGTGGTCCAGCACTTCCGCCTTGAACTGCTTGCAGAAGGCGCAGTCTTCAGCCTCGAAAACCACCAGTTGCCGCTGCAGGTTCAACGCCTTGCCATCCAGTTGCGTCGCAGCCTTGCTGGCGGATTGGCCTGATGCTGTAGCGCCGGGATACTTCACGCCGGTGCCGCCCAGGCCGCAATAACCATTCGGATTCTTCACCAGATAATCCTGGTGGTAAGTCTCGGCCGAGTAGTAATTCTTCAACGGCGCAATCTCGGTAGTGATGCCGCCCTTGCCGCTTTGCTTCAGCGCCTGCTGGTAGGCGGAGCGCGTTTTCTGCGCCACTTCAAGCTGCGCCGCGCTGCGCGTGTAAACCGCGCTGCGATAGTTGCTGCCAATATCGTTGCCCTGACGGTCGCCCTGGGTTGGGTCGTGACTTTCCCAGAACTTGATCAGCACTGTTTCCAGATTGGTTTTTGCCGGATCGAAAGTCACCTGCACGACTTCCGCATGGTTGCGCTTGTTCGTTTTACCCCGGCGCACCGCCTTTTCATGCGCCAGAACCGCTGCGTAAGTCCCGGCGATATCGCCATTGGCATAACCGCTTTCTACATCGACCACACCGGGAATCTCCGACATGCGCTTTTCCGCGCCCCAGAAACAGCCCATGCCGAGCACGATACTGTCGAGCTGGGCGTTACTCGGTGGTGAAATCATCGCCTTCGCGGCGTTGGCAGACTTGATGCTGGATCTATCCTCCGCGCACGCAGTCACCAGAAAACCCAGGCTGAGCGAAACCAGGATGGCTTGCAGCGTTCGACTCGAGAACATGGTTGTTTCCTTGTAGTTAAAAAAGCATGCTGCGTAGATCAAATTCGATCTGCACGCGGACTATGCATTGATCAGTCGAAACTACGAGAAATTCCTGACAACCTGTTTTATTGGGTCTCTCTGACAACTATGGGTAGAGGATTTTCACCTCCAAACAAGCACGCTCTGCCGCGCGCGCATAAAAAAACCGGACGGTTGCCCGTCCGGTTTTTTAGCAAACAACGCAGAAAAATCAGCTATTACGGCTTTCCACCATGCGCTCGATGATCGGGCCGAGGATGACTTCCATCGCAAAGCCCATCTTGCTGCCGGGGACAACCAGGTTGTTCGGGCGGGACATGAAGGAGTTGGGGATCATGCTCAGGAAGTACGGGAAATCGGCCTTCTTGGGATCACGGAAACGCACCACCACCAGGCTTTCATCGGGTGTCGGGATGTCACGCGCAATGAACGGGTTGGAGGTGTCGACCAGCGGCACGCGCTGGAAGTTGATGTCGGTCTGCGAGAACTGCGGCGTCACGTAGTTCACGTAATCCGGCATCCGGCGCAGGATGGTGTCGACGATGACTTCGGCGGAATAACCACGCTCGGCGGCATCGCGGTGAATCTTCTGGATCCATTCCAGGTTGACCACGGGTACCACGCCGACGCCGAGGTCGACGTACTGCGGCATGTTGACCTTGTCGGTCTTGACCAAACCGTGCAGACCTTCATAGAACAGGATGTCGGTGTTGGCGGGCATGTCTTCCCAGGGGGTGAACTCGCCTGGTTTCAGGTTGGTGCCCAGGCGGGCGTTTAGCTGGGCGGCTTCTTCATCACTGTGGATGTAGTAGCGCTTCTTGCCGGTGCCGGTCTCGCCATAGACCTTAAACATGTTGGCGAGGCCTTCAAAGTCGTTGGCTTCGGGGCCGAAGTGGCTGAAGCTGTGAATGCCGGCGGCTTCCGCCTTCTTCATGGCTTCCTTGAATTCGACGCGGCCCAGGCTGTGCATGCTGTCACCCTCGATGACGGCAGCAGACAATTTTTCACGCGTGAAAATATGCTCGAAAGCGCGCTTGACGGTGGTGGTGCCAGCGCCGGAAGAACCAGTGACGACAACGACAGGATGCTTCTTGGACATGGGTGCTCCCCAAAAAAGTGACAGGTAAAAGTGAATCGGGAAAGGTCAGAGGTGCAATCGCTCACCTTTCACATTTCACTTTTCAC
>CAZUSF010000378.1:0-2446 GCA_964623355.1 uncultured Thiobacillus sp.
TTGCCGAAACGAATTGTCGTGGTGGAAAGCCTGCCTTTGCTGGGCACCGGAAAGATCGATTACATGCGTTTGAAGGCGTTGGCGGAGGCGGCTTGAAATCGCTCTGGTCAGGCTAAATATAAGAAAACATTGATATAATTCGTCAACTTTTCGTATTGGAATCTGCCATGCCCATCTACGCCTACAAATGTACCGAATGCGGTTTTGAACAGGATGTGATGCAAAAAATGAGCGATGCCCTGCTCACCGAATGCCCGTCCTGCAATAAATCCACCTTTGCCAAACAGCTTTCCGCTGCCGGCTTCCAGCTCAAAGGCTCCGGCTATTACGCCACCGATTTCAAGAACAGCGGCTCGAAACCGGCAGAAGCGCCGGCCTGCGGCACTGGTGCGTGTCCGGCCTGTGTAAGCTGAAGCTGACTTCCCCTTTTTATCGGGCAAAACGCAGCTGCGTTTTGCCCGATTTGTTTGCAAGCTTTACCTGAAAGCCTTTTTTGAATTCTGTTAAAAGTTATTTCATCACCGGTCTGCTGATCTGGGTGCCGCTCGGCATCACCATCTGGGTTGTGACCGCACTGATGGGGGCGCTGGATCAGAGCCTGTTGCTGCTGCCTGAATCCTGGCAGCCGGATTTTTGGCTTGGCATCCATATTCCCGGTCTCGGCGTGATCCTGACCGGCGTCGTCATCGTGGTCACCGGCCTGTTTGCCGCCAACCTGATCGGCCAGCGTCTGGTGCTGTTCTGGGAAAGCCTGTTGCATCGGATTCCCGTGGTGAAATCGATTTATGGCAGCGTCAAACAGGTTTCCGACAGCCTGCTTTCCGGCTCTGGCATGGCGTTCAAAAAAGTGCTACTGGTGCATTACCCGCACCCGGATGCCTGGTCGCTGGCGTTTCAGACCAACATACCGGATGAGGTCAAAGGGCAACTCGAAGCCGAGCATGTGGCGGTATTCATTCCGACGACGCCCAGCCCGGTCAACGGCTTTTATTTCTATGTTCGGCGCGACGCGGTGATCGAACTCGACATGTCCGTCGATTCCGCGCTCAAGGCCATTGTTTCGATGGGTGTGGTGGCGCCGGTTATGAAACCGGATGTGGCCAACTACCCGGGCGATTGATTCAGCACTTCAGGACTTTTTTATGCGTACACATTATTGCGGCTTCGTTAACACGGACCATATCGACAGCATCGTCAATCTGTGCGGCTGGGCGCATCGCCGCCGCGACCATGGCGGTGTCATCTTCATCGACCTGCGTGACCGAGAGGGTACGGTCCAGGTGGTGATCGACCCGGATACCCCGGAAGCCTTCAAGCTGGCCGAGGAAACACGCAGCGAGTTCGTCCTGCGCGTGGTCGGCAAGGTGCGCGCGCGTCCGGCCGGCACCGAAAACCCGAACCTGCCCACCGGCATGATCGAAGTTTTGACGCAATCGCTGGAAATCCTCAACCCGAGCCTGACGCCGCCGTTCCAGATCGACGACGACAACATCAACGAGAACATCCGTCTGCAATATCGCTATCTCGATCTGCGCCGCGAGCCGATGCAGAAGAACCTGCGTTTGCGTTATCGCGTTTCCAAACTGATGCGCGATTACCTCGACCAGCAAGGCTTCCTTGAAATTGAAACTCCGATGCTGACCCGCAGCACACCAGAAGGTGCGCGCGATTACCTGGTGCCATCGCGCGTGCATGACGGCATGTTCTACGCGTTGCCGCAATCGCCCCAACTGTTCAAGCAGTTGCTGATGGTGGCCGGCTACGACCGTTATTTTCAGTTGACCAAATGCTTCCGCGACGAAGACCTGCGCGCCGACCGGCAGCCGGAATTCACCCAGGTTGACCTGGAAACCTCGTTTATGGGCGAGGAGGAAATCATGACGCTGGTGGAAGGCATGATCCGCGACATGATGTTCAAGGCGCAGGGCACCGAGCTGCCCAACCCGTTCCCGCGCATGACTTTCCATGAGGCGATCAACCGTTACGGCTCCGACAAACCGGATATGCGGGTGACGCTGGAAATCAGCGAATGCACCGACGCGATGAAAGATGTCGCGTTCAAGGTTTTCTCCGGTCCGGCGAACGACCCGAAAGGCCGTGTTGCCGCGTTGCGTGTGCCCGGAGGTGCTGCTTTGACTCGCGGCGAGATCGACTCCTACACCGATTTCGTCAAGATCTATGGCGCCAAGGGCCTGGCTTACATCAAGGTCAACGATGTGACTCAACTGAATGAAACCGGTTTGCAATCACCGATCGTCAAGAACCTGAACGAAGCTGCGCTGAATCTCGTCATGCAACGCACCGGCGCGCAGAACGGCGACTTGATCTTCTTTGGCGCCGACAAGGCGAAAGTGGTCAACGACGCGTTGGGCGCGTTGCGTCTGAAGATCGGCCACGAGAAGGGCCACGTTGACGGCCGCGCCTGGGCGCCGCTGTGGGTGGTCGA
>CAZUSF010000379.1:0-2443 GCA_964623355.1 uncultured Thiobacillus sp.
CGCCATCGGCCGGCAGGGAAAGTTCGGCGGCGAGCCCGGCGCGGTCGAGCACGAACGGATCGGACGGCAGTTGCACACTGGTATCCACCCCATTGCGCGCCAGATAGGCGTTGATGAAATTCTGGATGCGCTGGTCGGCCGGACAGCGATAACCCTGTAACAAGCGACGATGCTGGCGGTAGTTGCGCAACAGGTCGTCAGCGGTATCCAGCATGTCGTCCGGATCGCCCATCCAGCCGGGTTGCATCAGGGAGGCGAGTTGCAGGTTGATCTGGCGCACTCGCTTCAGGCGGGCAGGGGGAATCGGCTTGTGCGCCGCTTGCAGGGCGCGAGGAAGATCATTATTCATGGGGGGCTCGTCGATTAGTACTGACTTATTTTCGCATTAGCGTGTTTCTAAATCACACGGCGCTGCAACATGGCTTTGTTTTTCTGCTCAGCCGTTCATGTCTCTGAACTGCGCGTTCCTCTGTCAGAGGTTGCCAAATGGAACGTCAGTGGCTGGATTCAAGGATAATTTGCGGCAGAAAGCAGAGCATGGGAGTGACATGATCGAACAAGCCAGCAGCCGTTTTGAAACCCTGAAGGCCGGCGGTATGTTGCCGTCGCCGCAGGGGGTTGCTTTGGCTGTGCTGGAACTGACCCAGAAGCATGATGCCAGCATCCAGACGCTGACCCATCTGGTGCAGACCGACCCGGCCATGTCCGGCCGTATCCTGCGCTATGCCAATGCGGTGCATGGCGGCAGCCTGCGTCATATTGCCTCGCTGCCGCACGCCATTGTTTTTCTTGGCCTGTTTCGCGTGCGCCAGATCGCGCTCGGTTTTTCCCTGATCGACCATTACCGCAGCGGCGCCTGCAAAGCGTTCGATTATCTCGGCTACTGGACCGCATCGCTGGCCACCGGGATTGCGGCGCAGCAAGTGTCGGAACAGGCCCAATGTCCGCCGGATGAAAGTTTTACCTGTGGTTTGTTGTCCGGCGTCGGCCGGCTGGCGCTGGCGACTGCCTTCCCGCTCGACTATGGCAGTTTGTTGCTGGAAAACCTGCCTGATCTGGCTTTGTGCGAGCAGGAAAAGCAGCGTTTCGGCCTCGATCATGCCGCGCTATCGGCTGAATTGTTGCAGGACTGGGGTTTGCCGGAAATCTTCCATCAGGCGGTGCGCTATCACGAGTTACCCACCGAGGCGCCGTTTGCTGCCGGTTCCCGCGCCCAGGCGCTGACTTCCGCGTTGCATTTCGCCGCCAAGGTCGGCGCCTTGCTGAATCTGGATGCCGCGCAACGCTGGGAACGCGTGCCGTCGCTGTATCACGCCGCCGCCCAGATCGGTCTGGAGGATCATCAAGTGCCGCCGCTGGTGGAAAGCGTCGTCGGCCATTGGCAGGACTGGGGGCGTGAATTGCATCTGCCGACGCGGGATGTCAGCGACATCAAGTTGCTGCTCGGTTTGCCGCCGGATCCGGTGCAGGACGAAAACCTGTCAGCGCTGGTAGTGCTGCCGATGCGGGTGGCGTTGGTGACCAGCAATGCGGAACATCTGCGCGCCCTGGCTGAAACCCTGGATGCAATGGGCCTGAGCGTGGAATTGGCAACTGAGCGGGATGGCGCGCTGCGTCTGCTGAGTGAAAAACGGCCTGACATGATGATGGTTGAGTTGTCGGATAGCGGCGATGCGTCAGTCCAGACGCTGCGTGAGCTGCGCGGCGGCGAGGCCGGCCGCCAGACTTATTGCATCGCCATGATCCCGCCCGAGGCGGAGGCCGGTGTCGCCCGTTTGATGCTGGCTGGCGCGTCGGATTACCTGTTGCTGAATTACAGCGAGGCAGCGCTGATTGCGCGTCTGCATTCGGCGCAGCGTGTGGTGGCGCTGCAAGGCGCGGTGCGCAGCGAGCGCGAATCGGTGATCCGTTCTTCCAGCGAATGGGCGAGAAGCAACCGCCGCCTGTTGCAGGAAGCACTGACTGATCCGCTGACCAAGCTGCACAACCGCCGTTACGGCC
Source organism: uncultured Thiobacillus sp. (assembly GCA_964623355.1). GTDB lineage: Bacteria > Pseudomonadota > Gammaproteobacteria > Burkholderiales > Thiobacillaceae > PFJX01. The sequence goes on from CAZUSF010000379.1 coordinate 2,002, forward strand.
TCGACCGTTTTGCTCAGGAATGGTCTTTCTCGGCGCATAGCGGCGCGCCGCTGTCCTGTTTGATGCTGGATATCGATCATTTCAAGCGGGTCAACGACGACTTTGGCCATGAGATTGGCGACCTGGTGCTGAGCCAGATCGCCAGCGTGGTGGAACGTACTTGCCGCAAGGCCGATGTGGTGTTTCGTTTCGGTGGCGAAGAATTTTGCGTCGTCGGCCCGAGTACCTCGCTGGCGGACGCCATTCATTTGGGCGAACGGATTGTGCGTGGCGTGCGTGGTGAGCGTTTCGGCGAATTGGGCAAACGCTTTCCGGTGACCTTGAGTGTCGGCGTCGCAACGCGTGTGACATCCGATATCGATCTGGAAGCGCTGCTTGCGCGCGCCGACAAGGCGCTTTACAGCGCCAAGAAGGAAGGCCGCGATCGTGTCGTGGCGGCGCG
>CAZUSF010000380.1:0-2442 GCA_964623355.1 uncultured Thiobacillus sp.
ATGACGATCTGGCGCAGATCGGCCGCAATCTGGATGCGCTGGAAACAGCCGCATCGAATATTGCGGCTCGGGTCAAGCCGGGTGGAATGACACAAAACCAGTCGACCAGCGACGCGGGTGGCGCCGATATGGTGTTGACGAATCTGGACCGGTCTAAATGCCGCGAAGTCTTGACGCGTTTGTTACGCAGCAGCGGCGAAATCGGCTCAACCATCCGGTTGAACGGACAGCCAGCCAAGTCGGTGGATCGCTGTCGAGCGGCAGACAATCGAGTCGAAGTCGTGATGTAGGGTTGGCGCACCTTGCGAGCAAGGCCACCGCACCTGCGTTTCGTGATCAAGCCACTTCATGAAACTGCATCTGGTGCAGCCGGGCATAAGCGCCCGATTTCGCGATCAATTCGGCGTGGCTGCCGATTTCTACGATGCGGCCTTGTTGCATCACCACGATGCGGTTGGCGTTCTCGATGGTCGACAGGCGGTGGGCGATGACCAGCGTGGTGCGGCCTTGCATCAGGTTTTCCAGCGCGGCTTGGACGAAGCGTTCCGACTCGGTGTCGAGCGCCGAGGTCGCCTCATCCAGAATCAGAATCGGCGCGTCTTTCAGCAAAGCACGCGCAATCGCCAGGCGTTGGCGTTGGCCGCCGGACAGCTTGACGCCGTTTTCGCCGATCAGCGTATCGAATCCCTCCGGCATGGCTTCGATGAATTCCAGCGCATGCGCTGCTGTAGCGGCCTGGCGTATCGCTTCCGGCGTGGCGGTGGCCAGGCGTCCATAGGCGATGTTGGCGGCGACGCTGTCGTTGAACAGCGTCACGTCTTGCGATACAAGCGCGATATTGGCGCGCAGGTCAGCCAGTTTGATGTCTTCCAACGCAATGCCGTCGAGCAGAATGCGGCCGGAAGTCGGGCTGTAGAAGCGCGGCAACAGGTTGGCCAGGCTGGTTTTGCCGCTGCCGGAAGCGCCGACCAGCGCCACGGTCTCACCCGCGCTGATCAACAGATCGACATCGGCTACTGCCGGGCTGGTTTTGGCCGGGTAGGACAAGCTGACGTGATCAAAGCGCAGTTCACCGCGCGCGCGCTCAAGCCTGACCTTGCCGTTATCCGGTTCACTGTCTCTATCGAGCAACTGGAACACGACTTCCGCCGCAGCCAGGCCACGCTGAATCTGCGGCAACACGCTGGACAGCCGCTTCAACGGCGCCGACAGCATCAGCATGGCGACCATGTAGGAGACAAAGCCGCCAACCGTGGTTTCGTTCGACGAGGCTTGCTGGGTGGCGATGTAAACAATCACTGCCAGCGCCACGGCCGCCAGCAACTGCAGTAGCGGGCCATGCGCGTTGGCGGCGACGGTCTGTTTCATGGCGAATTGGCGGGCGCGCTGAATCGCCTGACCAAAGCGCGCCTGTTCATACTGGGTGCCGTCAAAAATCTTGACCAGCTTGTGCGCGCCGATGCTTTCTTCCAGCACATGCGTGATGTCGCCGATATTCTTCTGCATCTCGCGACTCGTGTAGCGCAGGCGTTTGCTGGCAACTTTGAAGATCCAGACCGAAAACGGGACGATGGCCAGCGTGACCAGGGTCAGCTTCCAGTTCAACCAGAGCAGCCAGCCCATCAATCCGATGATGGACAGCGTGTCGCGCACCAGGGAAGTCACTACGCTGGTCGCCGATTCGGTGACCTGGGTGACATTGAATGCGACGGTCGCAACCAACTGGCCCTTGGCTTGGTCATCGTAGAACGTGGTCGGCTGGGTCAGCAGCTTGTTGAACATCTCGGCGCGCAAATCCATTACCAGTCGCTGGCCGACATAAGCCATCGCATAGCCGGAGATGAACATCAGGATGCCGCGCACGACAAACAGCGCGACCAGCGCAAACGGCACCCAGTTGATGATCGCGGCATCCTTCTCGACGAAGCTGCCGTCGAGCATCGGTTTCATCAGCGCCGGCAGAAGCGGCTCCGTCGCGGCGAGCAGAATCATCGTCACAATCGCGACGCTGAACATGCGCCAGTGCGGGCGCACATAGGACAACAAGCGGAGATAAAGTGTTCGGCTATCCATGTTGGGCGAGTAGGCGTCGGCGGGGCTTGGCGAAATCGCGTGTTGACGCGGGAAAATGCCGGCAATTATAGTGCGGGCATGCAAGCCGAACTTGACGCTCTCGAAACCAAGCTCGCTCTGATGTTGGAGCGGTATCGATCAATGCGCGATGAAACCCTGAAATTGCGCCAGCAGGTGATCTCGCTGGAAAGCAATAACAAGCACCTGAGCGACAAGCTGGAAGCAGCGCGGGTCCGCACGGAAGCGCTGTACAACAAGATTCCTGACTGATTTCCTGATTTGTCTTTAGCCTGAGGTTGAACGCATGGCCAACAACGTAAGCCTTGATGTCGCCATCATGGGCAGAGAGTTCCGGGTTGCCTGTCCGGA
>CAZUSF010000381.1:0-2068 GCA_964623355.1 uncultured Thiobacillus sp.
GGTGCTGCCGTCGCCGATCGATCTCTGGGCCAGTTTGCGCTTGCCGCAAGAGATTGAGGCCGCGCACAAGGTCAATGCCAATATGAAGGCTTATCTGGTACTTAACCAGTTGGAGCCGAAAAGCGCCATTTCGGCGGCGATGCACGCAGCGCTTGCCGATTTCGGCATGCCGGTTCTAACTGCGGCGATACGTCGCCGCGCGGCTTATCGCGGTGCCGCGCTGGAGGGCCTGTCGGTGTACCAAATGGGCAGTCGAGGTGCCTCGGCCGCTGACGAAATCGAAGCCATCATTAACGAGGTGATCGGATTATGACCAACGTGAAAGACAAACTCTCCGCTAGCGTCAAACAGGCACGCTCGCAGCAGCAACCGTTAGAAGCTGAAGCCACAGGGGCCGATGCAGCAAAGGCCGATGCAACCGCAGAGACAACTCCCGTGGAAGCCGCTGAACCGGCGACATCCGCTGTGAAAAAAACCAGCTCTAATGATGTGCAGCCCAACGATGTGCAGCCCAGTGGCAGCGCGCTGTTCCCTGCGCGTGTCTGGCCAGACTGACAACAACGAACCGATAGCAACCAACCAGGTATTTGCCATGCAAAACGATCCCTTCATGCGAACCTATTCTCCGCGCCAGGAGGCCCTGGCCCGCGCCGCCTCTCAACAGCAAGCTGCGGTTTCCCGCCCCGCTTCAACAGCCCCGGTCGCCGATCTGTTGGAACCCTACAGGGTGCAAAAAGAGCCTTACTACCGTGCCGTGGCGGACGAAGTCGAGCTTTATGAAGCGGCTTATGGCGTGCGCATGCCGATGATGCTCAAAGGGCCGACGGGGTGCGGCAAGACGCGCTTTGTTGAGTACATGGCTTGGCGCTTAAAAAAACCTTTGATCACTGTCGCTTGTAATGAAGACATGACGGCATCCGACCTGGTCGGCCGCTTTCTGCTCGACAGCCAGGGGACGCGTTGGCAAGACGGTCCACTTGCCGTCGCCGCCCGTCATGGTGCGATATGTTATCTGGACGAAGTGGTCGAAGCGCGCCAGGACACCACAGTCGTGATTCATCCGCTGACCGATGCGCGGCGCGTGCTGCCGCTGGAAAAGAAAGGCGAACTGATTCAGGCGCATCCTGATTTTCAGATTGTGATTTCCTACAATCCTGGCTACCAGTCTTTGATGAAGGATCTCAAGCAGTCGACCAAACAGCGGTTTGGTGCGCTTGATTTCAATTATCCGGAACATGACACCGAGGCTGAAATCGTCGCCCACGAATCCGGCGTCAGCCTAGATGTAGCCAAGAACCTGGTGCATATCGGTGAGCGAGCTCGTAATCTGAAAGGCCACGGTCTGGACGAAGGTTTATCGACGCGGATGTTGATCTACGCCGGTTCGCTGATCGCCAAAGGCGTGTTGCCACTTGCCGCCTGTCGGGTGGCGTTGGTAAGGCCGATCACCGACGATGCCGATATGCGTGATGCGCTGGATTCCGCTGTCACCACGTATTTCTGATCTAACCTGACCCAAGACCCCTGATACCTGCATGGCTATCCAACTCGAAGAGTTCCAAGAGATCCTCGAAGAACTGCCGCACGATGCCCTTGAGGTATTGACGGCGTCTTGGCATGAGGCTGCACGCGTGTTTACCTCGCGTGGACTCGATAACTACCTGAAAGGCGCAGTCGCCCTGCATCATCTCGGGCGTGGCGAAGATCTGGTTGTCACTTATATCCAGGAAATGCCGGAAGTGGCACGCGCGATCGGCGAAGACGTGCTGCCGGAAGTGGTTAATTTCCTGCTTGGCATGGCTTCCAAGACCTCCGGTCAAGTGCTCTCGCTGATTACCGCGACTTCACCGCTGGCGGCGCAACGGCTAGGTGACGAGCAACTATTCCGTGCCTATCTGAGCGTTTTGCAGATCATGCTGGCGCAAGCGCCGCGAGGCCTGCGGCCGATGCTGGAGAATCTAGACCGCCTGTTGACCCAGTTGACCTTGGGCGGCCTGCGCCGTTGGGTGATGTTCGGTGCGCAAGCCTACAAAGCCGATTTCGAGGGGCAGATCCAATATTTCTCGTT
>CAZUSF010000381.1:2172-2436 GCA_964623355.1 uncultured Thiobacillus sp.
ACCGCCGGCGACTACGAACAGCGCGCGGGGTTGAAACCCTACATTGAGCGTTTCCTGATTTACATCGCCGACGCTTACGATGACTTCAAGCCATTCGGTGATGACACGCCACCTGAATCCAAGGTGTCCGGCCTTGAAATCTATCGCGCCGCCGCCAATCACTGCGCCGCTCACTTGGTATTCACGCAAGCGCCGCTGTCGATGCAGATGCTCAACCCGACGCAGATGGCGATCATCGAAGCCATCGAGGATGCGCGCGTCGAG
>CAZUSF010000382.1:0-2434 GCA_964623355.1 uncultured Thiobacillus sp.
TATCAGGTCTATGAAGCCCGCGCGATGAACGCCGACTGCATCCTGCTCATCGTCGCCGCGCTGAGCCTGGCGCAGATGCAGGAACTGGAAGACATCGCGCTCGGCCTCGGCATGGCAGTGCTGGTGGAAAGCCATGACGGCGACGAACTCGAACTGGCGCTGCAACTGAAAACGCCGCTGATCGGCATCAACAACCGCAACCTGCGCACTTTCGAGACGCGCCTGGAAACCACCATCGACTTGATGGACGATATCCCTCGCGACCGTATTGTCGTAACCGAAAGCGGCATCCTCTCACCGGCATCGGTTGCCCTGATGCGGGGGCATGAGGTGGATGCCTTCCTGGTCGGCGAGGCCTTCATGCGCGCCGACGACCCGGGTGCGGAACTCGCGCGGCTGTTCGCCAGTCAGGTCAAAACTTCGTAAATATCCAAACCCATGATTCCCCGCCAGCGCTGGTTGCTTCCTGTTTCCTTGTTGGCCATCGCCGCAGTCGCACTGTTTTTCTGGCAGCCCTGGCAAAAAACCGATGCCGCCCCGCAGTATCGGTTCGCAAAAATCGAACGCGGCGCGCTTTCTGCCGCCGTTTCCGCCAGCGGCACGCTGAGTGCGCTGGTGACGGTACAGGTCGGCTCGCAGGTTTCCGGCCTGATCAAGGAAATCAAGGCCGATTTCAACAGTCCGGTAAAGCAGGATCAGGTGATCGCCCGGCTCGATCCGGAAACCTTCGAATCCCGCGTCCTTCAGGCCGAAGCCGACCTGAAAGCCGCCGACAGCGCGACCGAGGTGGCGCGTGGCACGCTCAGCGTGCGTCAGGCCGAGGTCAACAAGGCGCGCATCGCGCTGGATGAAGCGCTGCGCAATCTGGAACGCAAACGCAGCCTGATCGCCCAGGGCTTTCTCTCCGCCGCCGAACTTGATACCGCGCAAAGCGCCGCCGATACCGCGCGTGAGCAACTGCAACTGGCGCAAGCCAACGCCGGCGTCGCCAACGCCCAGGTTGCCAATGCACAAGCCCTGGCCGGTCAGCGCCGGGCGGCGTTGAATCAGGCGCGCATCGAACTCGAACGCACGGTGATCCGCTCACCGGTGGATGGCGTCGTGATCAGCCGCAATGTCGATGTCGGCCAGACTGTCGCCGCCTCCTTCCAGGCGCCGGTGCTGTTCAGCATCGCGCGCGATCTGCGTCGGATGGAAGTCAACGTGGCGGTCGATGAAGCTGACGTCGGCCGCGTGCAGACCGGCCAGAAAATGCGTTTCACCGTCGATGCCTTCCCCGGCGAGCGCTTCATGGCCCAGGTCACCCAGATTCGCAAGGCGCCGCAGAGTAACAACAATGTGGTCACTTACAGCGTCATGGCGACGCTGGACAATCCCGATCTGAAGCTGCTGCCCGGCATGACCGCCAGCGCCCGCATCCTGACCGAAGAGCGCAAGGACGTGCTGATCCTGCCCAACGAAGCACTACGCTTCCGGCCAGTGCAAGCCGATGGCACGCCGATCAAGCTGGAAGTGCGCGGACGCGAGGAAGGCCCGGGCATCCCCGGCCGCGTCTGGGTGCTGAAAGACGGCCAGCCGGCTCCGGTTTCCGTCCGCCTTGGCGTCAGCGATGGCAAAAACACCGAAATGCTGAAAGGGGAAATCAGACAAGGCGCTGAAATCATTCTCGGCCAGACGGAGAGCAACGACAAAAAACCGCGCCGGCCGCTCGGCATGGGGATGTAATCGATGCAGAAACCCCGTCGCGTAGGGTGCGCCATGCGCACCGATTCACGTTAAACGGTGCGCACGGCGCGCCCTATGTCTGTATGCCGCTGATCCAGGTCACCGACCTTGCCCGCCAATACCAAATCGGCGAAGTCACTGTGCCGGCCCTGCAAGGCGTCAGCCTGAGCATTGAACAGGGCGAGTTTGTCGCGGTGATGGGGCCGTCCGGCTCCGGCAAATCGACCTTCATGAACCTGCTCGGCTGCCTCGATGTGCCGAGTAGCGGCCATTACACCCTGGCGGGGGAAGAGATCACCGGACTGAATGCCGACCAGCTCGCCCACATCCGCAACCAGCGCATGGGCTTTGTATTCCAGAACTTCAATCTGCTCGGCCGCGCCAGCGCGCAGGAGAATGTCGAACTGCCGCTGCTCTACGCAAACGTACCGGCAGCTGAACGGCATCGCCGCGCGCGCGCGAAACTGGCCAAGGTCGGCCTCGCCGAACGCGCCGGGCATCGCCCGATGCAACTCTCCGGCGGCCAGCAACAACGCGTCGCCATCGCCCGCGCCCTGGTCAATGAACCGCCATTGATCCTCGCCGACGAGCCCACCGGCGCGCTCGATACGCACACCAGCATCGAACTGATGGCGCTGCTGCAGGAACTCAACGACAGCGGCATCACGCTGGTACTGGTGACGCACGAACCGGACATCGCCGCCTTCGC
>CAZUSF010000383.1:0-2430 GCA_964623355.1 uncultured Thiobacillus sp.
TTCCTGTCTGAAAATGCCGATTTCGCCGAAAGGGTGGAAAACTCCGGTTTCGTGTTCATCGGGCCGCGGCCGGAAACCATCCGTCTGATGGGCGACAAGGTTTCGGCCAAGGACGCGATGAAGGCGTCCGGTGTGCCTTGTGTGCCGGGTTCGGAAGGCGCTCTGGGCGAAGATCAGGATGAATGGATGCGCATGGCGAAGGACATCGGCTATCCGATCATCATCAAGGCGGCCGGCGGCGGGGGCGGGCGCGGCATGCGCGTGGTGCATACCGAGGCGGCGCTGATCCAGGCCGTGCAGATGACCCAGAACGAAGCCGGCGCGGCGTTCAACAATCCCACCGTTTACATGGAGAAGTATCTCGGCAATCCGCGTCATATCGAGATCCAGGTGCTGTCCGACACGCACGGCAACGCCATCCATCTCGGCGAGCGCGACTGTTCCATGCAGCGTCGCCATCAGAAGGTGATGGAAGAGGCGCCGGCACCGGGGCTGGACACCAAGTTGCGCAACAAGATCGGCGAGCGCTGTGCCGAGGCATGTCGCAAGATCGGCTATCGCGGCGCCGGTACCTTCGAATTCCTCTATGAAAACGGCGAATTCTTCTTCATCGAGATGAATACCCGGGTACAGGTCGAGCATCCGGTCACCGAATTCATCACCGGCGTCGATATCGTGCAGGAAAGCATCCGCATTGCCGCCGGCCTGCCGTTGGCCAATACCCAGAAGGAAATCCACTTCAAGGGCCACTCGCTGGAATGCCGCATCAACGCGGAAGACCCGCATAACTTCATGCCCTCGCCCGGCCGCATCACGCTGTATCACGCGCCAGGCGGCCCTGGCGTGCGCGTCGATTCGCACGTTTATCAGAACTATCTGGTGCCGTCACATTACGACTCGATGATTGGCAAACTGATTACCTACGGCGCCACGCGTGAACAGGCGATCGCCCGCATGCGCATCGCGCTGTCCGAGATGATTGTGTCCGGCATCAAGACCAACATTCCGCTGCACCAGGAGTTGCTGGTCGATCAGGCGGTACTGGATGGCGGCTACAGCATCCATTATCTGGAAAACAAGCTTGGTTTGAACAAGCATTGAGTCGCCGGCCATGTCCTGGGTCTCCCTGAAACTGGCCGCCGATGGCGAAGGCGCGGAAGCGCTGGCCGATGCCCTGATGGAAGCCGGAGCGCTGTCGGTGTCGATCGAGGATCGAGATGCCGGCACCGATGCCGAACAGGCCCAGTTTGGCGAACCCGGCCTGGATGATCCGAAAGCCTGGCAACGCAACTGGGTCGTCGCTTTGCTGGCAGCGGATGCGGATGTTGCGGCGCTGATCGCCGGCCTCAATCTGCCAGTTGATATTGAACGAGAAATCGAAGCCGTGCCCGAGCAGGACTGGGTGCGCCTGACGCAATCCCAGTTCGAACCGATCCCGATCTCGGATCGGCTCTGGATCGTGCCTTCATGGCATGACGCCGCCGATTTTGTCGATTCGCCGGACGCTATCGTGCTGGTGCTCGACCCCGGCCTCGCCTTCGGTACCGGCAGTCATCCCACCACGCGTTTGTGCCTGAAATGGCTGGAACAGAACCTTCCGGCCGGCGTGTGTGAATCGACCAGCGTGCTCGATTACGGTTGTGGTTCCGGCATCCTGGCGATTGCCGCCAGAAAGCTGGGTGCGAGTCCGGTTGTCGGCACCGATGTCGATGCGCAAGCGATCACCGCCTCGCGCGACAATGCCGAACGCAATCAGGTCGAGGCCGCGTTTTTTCCGTCCGATGCGCTGCCCATCGGGACATTCGACGTGCTGGTCGCCAACATCCTGACCAATCCGCTGAAGGCGCTGATGCCGCTGCTCGCCGGACGCGTCAACGCGGGGGGGCGGATCGCCCTGTCCGGCATCCTCGCCGAGCAGGCGGATGAAGTGCTGGCGATCTACAGCCAGTATTTCGATATGCGGCTTTGGGCCACCGAAGATGGCTGGGTATGCCTGACGGGCATCAAGCGTTAGTCGCCCGGCGCTAGATTCACAGTATGCAAACCACCTGTCCCGAGTGCCACACCACCTTCCGGGTCAGCCAGGATCATCTCGGCGCGCGGCGAGGCTTGGTTCGTTGCGGAACCTGCAACGCCGTCTTCAATGCCTACGACACACTGCTGCCGGAACTTGAGTCCCCGCCTGATGAAGACGGCCTGGATAGCGCCAGCAAGGGGCTGGAAACGGCTGCGGATTCGGTGGCAGAGGTGGTTGCGGAAGCTGCTGCAGAAGTTCCTGCGGATGCCGCGTATTCGGATTTTGCTGTCAAAGCAGATACCGGGTCGGATGCGTTCCTGTCGCAACAGACGCTGGCCGATTACGCTATTCAGACCACGGATTCCGTCGAACTCGCGTCTGAATCAGCTGAAACCGAGGCGGCTGCCGTGTTT
>CAZUSF010000384.1:0-2419 GCA_964623355.1 uncultured Thiobacillus sp.
GTGCTGCTTTGCGGGCCAACCTGTTTACCCGCGCGATAGTCGTTCAGCTTTGCCACCAACTCCGCCGCCGGAATGCCGGTCAGTTTCGGGAATGCCCCCTGGCCGCCGCCGGTGGTGCCATGGCAACCCTGGCAGACCGCGACATATTTCATCTTGCCCGGGTTGGCCACCGGCGCCGCATCATAGGTGATCGGTTTGGGGGCGCTGACCTGCGGCGCCGGCGGGGCAACTTCGGCCTTGTCACCGCAAGCAGCCAAAGTGGTCAAAGCAAAAAGTACAACGAGCGCGGAACGCATTTCGATTCTCCAGAGTTACTTCGAGTAGTAAATAAAGTTGGCGTAAGACGCTTCCGCCACCTTGAACCATTGATTCTGCATATCGAGGAAGCTTTTCCAATCTTTATAGATCTTCGCGAAAGTCGGGTTCTTCTTCGCTTCCGCCTCATACATCGCAAATGTTGCCTTTTTCGCCGCTTCCATCACATCTTTTGGAAACGCATGCAGCTTCGCACCTTGTTTGATCAGCCGCATCATCGCCGGCGGATTTTTGTAGTCATATTCCGCCAGCATGCTCGCATTGGCTTCAACGCAGGCGGTCTCGAACGCAGCCTTGTACGCTTCCGGCAACTCGTTCCACTTCTTCAGATTGACGTAGAACGACAGTTGCGGGCCGCCTTCCCACCAACCGGGGTAGTAATAGTGTTTGGCGATTTTGTGGAAGCCCAGCTTCTCGTCGTCATATGGGCCTACCCATTCCGCCGCATCGATGGCGCCGCGTTCCAGCGAAGGATAGATATCACCGCCGGCCAGGGTTTGCGGCACCACGCCCAGCTTCGCCATGATCTGACCGCCAATGCCGGGAATGCGCATCTTCAAACCCTTCAGATCGGCCAGCGACTTGATCTCCTTGCGGAACCAGCCGCCCATCTGGACGCCGGTATTGCCGCCGGGAAACTGGATGATGTTGTACTGCTTGAACAACTCGCGCATCAGCTTCATGCCGCCGCCGAAATACATCCACGCGTTCTGCTGGCGCGCAGTCAGGCCGAAGGGCAGGGCGCAATCGAAGGCAAACGCCATGTTCTTGCCGACGTAGTAATAACTCGCCGAATGGCCGCATTCGACCGTCCCGTTCTGCACCGCATCCAGCACTTGCAGCCCCGGCACCAACTCGCCGCCGGCATGCACGCGCAACTGAAACTTGCCGCCGGTGATCTTGTTCAACCGATCGGCAAGCGATTCCGAAGCGCTGAACAGGACATCCAGACTCTTCGGGAAACTCGAAGCCAGATGCCACTTGATCGCCGGGCCATTGGCAAAAGCCTGCGGCGCCAGCGCGGCGGCGGTCACGCCCAGGCCCGCACCGGCGGATTTCAGAAAGGTTCGTCTTTGCATGGCAATCCTTGAAGGTTTGGGAACTGAAAACAGGGTGTTGAAAAAGGCACCGTCACCGGATTCGATGGCAAGCCGGTAGGAGGCTCCGCTTGCGGGCCGATCCCGCAACACTCGCGCCGCAAGCGGACGCTCCTACGACGCGGCTTTGATCGCATTCCATTCAATACTTCAGCAATGCGACGCCACGCAAACCCGCTTTGCTCGCGTCACGCACCAACTGTTTGTCAAACGTCATGAATCGCTCATTTTCTGGGCATTGCGCCGCATGCAGCGCATCCGCAAAGTCCAGACCTGTCGCATACGCATCCAGAACACGCTGAGCCAGCACACTGTCGGCGGCGCTGATGTTTTCCAAAGCCAACAAATCGCGCAAGCTCGCTTCAATATCGGCTAACTGCAGGGCATAGCAAGCGCGCAGCACCCACTCGCACTCCATCAGCACCGACATCGACACCGTACAGGGCTCGGCAGCCACCAGGTTTTCGGCTGCCTGCGCCTGCAGGGCATCGTCACCCACGAGGAGGCGAATCACGACATTGGTATCGAGAACAGCCATCAGCGCGAGTGCTTGCGGGCAGCTTCACTCAGCACGGCCGCATTCATGTCTTCAATGCTGACAGCGGGGCCCTGGTAGGCAATGCGCTGGCGAATGGCGGCCAACCCCTGCACTAGAGGCGTTTTTTGACTCGTCTCTATGGGTTTGAGCAAGAGCCCTTCGGCGGTTTCTTGCACTTCCAGCCGCGTGCCAGCGTGCCAGTGGCGGGCATCGCGCAGGGCTTTGGGGATGATGATCTGCCCCTTGCTGGACAGTAAGGTTGTTTGCATGGCTGCTCCAGATTGGAGAGGTAAGAACCAAATCTTACTTTTGTGCGGTAAGAGGGGCAAGTGCAGCGGCGGAAATGCAAATATTCATGGAGCGGATCAATAGTAGGTTGAGAAAAGCAGCATCACCAGATTTAGTGGCAAAGCGGTAGGAGGCTCCGCTTGCGGGCCGATTTCACAAGGCTCGCGCCGCAAGCGGACGC
>CAZUSF010000385.1:0-2388 GCA_964623355.1 uncultured Thiobacillus sp.
CCGGCTGCGTGCTGGTGATCTCGCACGACCGCTGGTTCCTCGACCGCATCGCCACCCACATCCTCGCCTGCGAAGGCGACTCGCACTGGAACTTCTTCGCCGGCAACTACCAGGAATACGAAGCCGACAAACGCAAACGCCTGGGCGAGGAAGGCGCCAAGCCGAAGCGGATTCGGTACAAGCCGATCAGCCGGTAACTTGAAACAGCCCTATCAAATGCATATTTAAATGCACATAATCAGGCATGCGATTCATCTGGGATGAAACGAAGCGGCAGACCAACCTGAATAAACACGGGTTGGATTTCGCCGATGCCGAGCAGGTGTTCGCAGGACCGATGGCGATTTTCGAGGACAACCGGGAGTCCTACGGCGAACAGCGGCTGATTGGCATCGGCATGTTGACCGCCGTCGTAGTTCTGATCGTCCATATTGAATCCGACGAAACCATTCGAATCATTTCCATGCGCGAGGCGACAAGCGATGAAACCGACCTCTACTACCTCAACGCAGGCTACTTCTGACGATGCCCCGCCTGTGACTCAGGCGGATTTCGACCGTGCCCGATTCCGCGTCGGCGGTCAGAATGCCAGCCGCGTCGAATGGCAAACGGCAGTCCGTGCCAAGGTTTCCAAGCAACGCGTCAACATTATGCTGGACGCCCCCATCGTCGAGCACTTCAAACACCTGGCGGGCGAACGCGGCTATCAGACACTGATCAACGACACCTTGCGGCGGGTGATCGAAAGCGAGCATATCGAGGCGGATTTGCGCACGGTGATTCGTGAAGAACTAGCGCAACGGTTTGGCTGAAACTATAGGGTGCAATAAGCGCAGCGCATTGCACCATCTGACACGTTCCAGAACATCCGACGCACTAAAAGAAACCGCCATTGAAGCCCGCCCCTGGCCAAACGAACACACTCTGTTCCGCACCTACCAACTCCACATCCGCCTGAGCCAACCCTTGCGCTTGCAAATCGGCCGCTTGGGCGAGTTCGATTTTCCGGCTGGGGATTACGTCTACACCGGATCGGCGAAGCGCAATTTCGAAGCCCGCGTGGCTCGCCATCTGCGGCGCGAGAAAACCTTGCGCTGGCATATCGACTATTTGCTTGCTGCACCCGGCGTCAGCGTAACCGCAGTGATGCGCTCTGAAGCGGACGAGTGCAGTTTGAATCAGGCAACGAGTGGCATCATTCCGTTGCCCGGATTTGGCGCATCGGATTGCACACGGGGTTGCGGCAGCCATTTGAAATACCTATGACCCTCCTGCCAACCCTGATTTCCGCGCCTCACGCTTTATAATTTGGCTCTCCCTGGATTGCGCAGGTCGACTGATAGCTCTACTCAATCCGTCACTTGTTTAACAAAACCTCGCGCAGCCAGACCGCCCGCAGGACAGGAAATACACATGCCGACCCTCCCCATCAAAACCATCATCGCCGCCATCGGATTCATCCTGCTTGGCGTCCTCGCCGCCAGTGTGGTGCCCAGTATCGAGATCGCTGTAGTAATCGCCATCCTGCTGCTGACCGTGTTTCTGTTCGCGTTCGAGATCGTCGGCGTTGATGTGGCGGCGGTGAGCATCCTTGTACTACTCGGCTTGATCAGTTCCTTCAGCGACATGCTGGGTCTGGCGCAGCCGCTGGTGCCGAGTTCAGAACTTTTCCGGGGATTTTCCAGCAATGCGGTGATGTCGATCATCGCGGTCATGATCATCGGCGCCGGCCTCGACAAAACCGGCCTGATGAGCAAGCTGGCCGGCGTCATCCTGAAGATGGCCGGACAAACCGAAGCACGCATCATCCCGGCCATTTCCAGCACGGTGGGCTTCATTTCCAGCTTCATGCAGAACGTTGGCGCCGCCGCCCTGTTCCTGCCGGTGGTCGGCCGTATCTCGGCGCGCACCGGTTTGCCGATGTCGCGTTTGCTGATGCCGATGGGGTTCTGCGCGATTCTTGGCGGCACCATCACCATGGTCGGTTCGAGTCCGCTGATTCTGCTCAACGATTTGATCCTCACCTCCAACAAGGCCTTGCCGGCCGAACAGCAGATGGAAACCTGGTCGCTGTTCTCGGTCACCCCGATCGGTATCGCGTTGCTGGTCAGCGGCATCGCCTATTTCGTCCTGGCCGGTCGATATGTGCTGCCCGGCGGCCAGCAGGAAAACATAACCAAGGCGACCAACACACTGCAATATTTCCAGGATCTGTACGGCCTCGACTATGGCTTGTATGAAGTCGTCGTTCCGGCGGACAGCCCGATGATTGGCAAATTACTCGATGTGGTGGAAAAGGAAGGCCGTATCCGCGTGGTCGCCGCGCTGCGCGGCAGCGAGGATCTGCGCATCGGCCCGGGCGGACTGGCGCGCGACATCGGCATCGAA
>CAZUSF010000386.1:0-2383 GCA_964623355.1 uncultured Thiobacillus sp.
GGTCAGGGCGACGCCATGCCTTCTGCCTCGGATTCGCCCCCTGCGTCACCGCTTCAGCCGATCAGCGCCACTGCCTTGATCTGGGCATAGACAATCCGGCCCGGGGTCAGTCCCAGATCGTGCGCCGAGCGCCGGGTCAGGCGCGCCACCAGCCTGACACCGCCGACATTGACGCGCACCAGCGCCAGGGCCGGGTGGTTGTCGTCCGCCAGCGTTTCGACCACGCTGGGCAGGATGTTCTGGATGCTGGTGCCGCTGTGG
The DNA here is from genome assembly GCA_964623355.1 of uncultured Thiobacillus sp. Classification (GTDB taxonomy): domain Bacteria; phylum Pseudomonadota; class Gammaproteobacteria; order Burkholderiales; family Thiobacillaceae; genus PFJX01. The sequence continues at coordinate 262 of CAZUSF010000386.1, forward strand.
CGGGTGACTGCCAGGCTGACATCGCGCGCCAGGATGCGGACGCGGACATGATGGCCGATGGCGTGGCCGCCATCGCGGACCCAGACACCGGCATCGGGGTTGCCGCTGAATGCGGCGCGCGTCAGATGCCATTGATCATCGCGCTCGGAGACCACCGCATCCAGCACCACCCCGGCGTCTTCTCCGAGATGGATCGGCAGATCGAGCCGCGCCAGCGTTTCGGTGAGCGGACCGGCGACGTCGGCGCGACCGGCCTGCATGAACACGATATGGTCGGCCAGACGGGCGACTTCATCCGGGGCGTGGCTGACATAGAGCACGGGGATATCCAGTTCCTCGTGCAGACGTTCCAGATAGGGCAGGATTTCCTGCTTGCGCGCCAGATCGAGCGCGGCCAGCGGTTCGTCCATCAACAGCAGGCGCGGTTTCACCGCCAGCGCGCGGGCGATGCCGACGCGCTGGCGTTCGCCGCCGGATAGCTGGTGCGGGCGACGTTCGAGCAAACCGCCGATGCCGAGCAGGTCGATGACATGGTCGAGGGCGGCGGCGTCGAGGCGCTCCGTCGAGCGCTTCATGCCGTATTCGAGATTGCCGCGCGCGGTCAAATGCGGGAACAGGCTGGCTTCCTGGAACACGTAGCCCAGTGACCGTTTGTGCGTGGGCAGAAACGTCCGGCCGTCCTGCCAAACCTCGCCTTTCATCGACAGATAGCCGTCCGGCGCGCGGGTCAGCCCGGCGATCAGGCGCAGCAGCGTGGTCTTGCCGGAGCCGGAGTGGCCGAACAGCGCGGTGACGCCGCGTCCGGGCAGGTCGAGATCGACATCCAGGGTGAACTCGGGATAGGCCAGCCTGAAGCGTGCTTCGATGCTGTCCGCGCTCATGGCGTGCCGATCCGTGTCTTGCCGGGGTTCCAGGTGTACAGCGCCAGCAGCACCAGGAACGAGAACACCACCATGATCGCCGCCAGGCCGTGCGCCTGCGCATATTCCATGGCCTCGACGTGGTCGTAGATCTGCACCGAGACAACGCGCGTTTCGCCGGCAATGTTGCCGCCGATCATCAGCACCACGCCGAATTCGCCGACGGTATGGGCGAAACCGAGGATGCTGGCGGTGATGAAGCCCGGCCGCGCCAGCGGCACTACCACGCTCCAGAAGCGATCCCAGGGTCCGGCGCGCAGGGTCGCCGCCACTTCCAGCGGGCGCGGCCCGAGCGATTCGATGGCGTTCTGGATCGGTTGCACGACAAACGGCATGGAATAGAACACCGACGCCACCACCAGCCCCCAGAAGGTGAACGGCAGCGTGCCGATGCCGAGCCACTGGGTGAACTGACCGACCGGGCCGTTCGGCCCCATCGCCAGCAGCAGGTAGAAGCCCAGCACCGTCGGCGGCAGCACCAGCGGCAGCGCCACCACGGCGCCGACCGGGCCTTTCCAGCGCGAGCGGGTGTTGGCCAGCCACCAGGCGATGGGGGTGCCGATGATCAGCAACAGCAGCGTGGTGACGCCGGCCAGGCGCAAAGTCAGCCAGATGGCGGCCAGATCGGATTCGTCGAAGGCCATGATGGGTTTGCCTCAGATTTCGTAGCCATAGGCGCGAATGATCGCCCTGGCCTTGTTGGTCTTCAGGTAGTCGATCAATGCTGAGGCGGCGGCGTTGCCCTTGCCGGACGCCAGGATCAGCGCGTCCTGGCGAATCGGTGTGTGCAGGCGACCGGGCACGATCCAGGCCGAACCGCTGGCAACCTTGCCGTCCTTCATGACCTGCGCCAGGGCGACGAAACCGATGTCGGCGTTGCCGGTGTGCGCAAACTGGTAGGTTTGCGCGATGTTCTCGCCCATCACGAACTTCGCCCGCGCGCCGGCCAGCAGGCCCATGCCGGCGAGCACTTCCTCGGCGGCCTTGCCGTAGGGCGCGAGGCGCGGGTTGGCGATGGCCAGCTTGTTGTAGTTGCCCGAACGCAGCACGCCGGCGTCGGCATCGACCAGACCGGGCTTTGCCGACCACAGCACCAGGGTGCCGATGGCGTAGGTAAAGCGGCTGCCGGGCACGCCCAGTCCCTCGGCTTCCAGTCTGGCGGGGGTTGCGTCATCCGCCGACAGCATGACCTGGAACGGCGC
>CAZUSF010000387.1:0-2381 GCA_964623355.1 uncultured Thiobacillus sp.
TTCCCGCCGGTCCTTATCGAGGTGGACGTGGATGGCAAGCGCTACCACGAGATGCATGTGGATGGCGGCGCCATGGCGCAGGTGTTCATTTACCCACCCGACATCCATTTGGCCGAGTTGTCCGCGGAACGCGGCGGGCAGCGTGAACGTGTCATGCATGTCGTCATGAATGCGCGTATCGACCCGGACTGGGCCGAGACCGAGCGCAAGGCGCTGAGCATCGCCAGTCGAGCGATCAGCTCGATGATCAACACCCAGGGCATTGGTGACTTGTATCGCGTCTATCTCACCGCCGAGCGTGACGGCGTGGCCTTCAACCTGGCCCATATTCCGAGTGATTTCAATCACCCGCATCAGGAAGAGTTCGACAACGATTTCATGCGCGCGTTGTATGCCAGGGGTTACGCGTACGCGGCATCGGGTGAGGCCTGGCACACACAGCCGCCCGGCTTCGAGGCGGAATTCCGGCCGGCGGCAAGACCATGAACCCGAGCCCCCGCCGGCAAGCGATTCTGCGCTTGTGCGTCCTGCGGCGAGCGGCGTTGTGGCTCACCTTCTGGCTGGCTTTCTTGGTCATGCCGGCCTACAGCCAGGACGTTTCCGTCATCCAAAGCGTCCCGGTGATCCTTGACGGCAAAACGGTAGTGGAATTCCGCGCCGGTTTCAAAACCTTGACCCCGACGCAGCGCGCCGCCAATACCACCAGGCGGCTGGAAAACCTGGCGCAGGCTGGCGCAGCGGTGCGTATAGCCGTGATCGAGACCGAAATCAGCCACGACCTCATGGTCGGTGACTGGTTGCTGATGTCGGTATTCGACACCGATGCCGCCGCCGCCGGCCAGGCGCGAGATGTCCTGGCACAAGACGCCGCGCAGCGGCTGCAACAGGCGCTCGACCGCTACCGCGCCGAGCATGGCCGTGAAGCTTTCGCGCTGGCCTTGGTAAAAACCGCAGTGACCGTGCTCGGCGCGGTTTTGCTGTTATTCATTTGGCAGCGTCTGGATCGCCGATTGCGCGGCGCGGTGATGAGCCGCGCCGAGGAGAAGATGCAGGCAGTCAAACGCAAAACCTTTGGCCTGCTGGGCATGCAGCATTTGCGTCTGCCCTTGCTAGGCTTGCTGAACGGCATCCGCTTGGTGGTCTGGGTGGCAGTGACTTATCTCGCGCTTGATCTCTGTCTTGCGTATTTTCCCCAAACTCGGGCGATATCGGCGCAACTTGCCGACCTGGTCCTGGAGCCGCTGTCTGGACTTGGCAAAGCGTTCCTGGTCGCGCTGCCGAAAATCTTCGTGCTATTGGTCGTGGCATGGGTAGTGCGCTATCTGCTGCAAACTTCGATATTCTTTTTCGAACGCATCGCCAGCGGCCGCATTCGTATCGAAGGTTTTTATACGGAATGGGCGACGCCCACCCGGCGCATCGTCAACCTGCTCATCATCATCGCCGGCGTGATGGTCGCCTTTCCCTACATTCCGGGTTCAGATTCAGATGCATTCAAGGGCATCTCGATTTTTCTCGGTGTGCTGCTCTCGATCGGTTCATCGGGAATCATCGCCAACCTGATGACCGGTCTGACCATTACCTACATGCGCGCGTTCAAGGTGGGCGATGTCGTGAAGATCAACGATACCTTGGGTACGGTGGTGGAAAGCTCGCTGCTGGTAACCCGGCTGCGAACCCCGAAAGGTCTGGAAATAACGCTGCCGAACTCACTGATTCTGGCCGGTAAGGTGATCAATTTCAGTGCTTCCGGGCAACCCTATCTGACCACCGAGGTCACCATTGGCTATGACGCGCCCTGGCGTCAGGTGCATGCCATGTTGATCCAGGCGGCGGCCCGCACCAGCGGAATTGCCAGCGAGCCGGCGCCACGGGTTCTGCAGACCGGGCTGGAAGATTTCTATACGCGATACGAGTTGAATGTCGTCATCACCGATCCGGTCAGCCAGGGCGCGGTGCTCTCCGAACTGCATGGCCACATCCAGGATGTCTTCAACGAATACGGCGTGCAGATCATGTCGCCGAATTTCGAAGCCCAGCCCGAGGCCGCAGTGCTGGTGCCGCGCGAGCGTTGGCATGCCGCCCCTGCAGTGCCTGATAGCCACTAGCCAAGGTGTGAAACCTGACATGAACTCGGAAAAATCCGCTCAGTTTCCCCGCCGCGTCGATTCACATCAATCAAGTCATTCCCCAGAAGGGCAATGCATCAACCTGGCTGATTTTTTCCAGCGTTTGCGCCCTGCCGATGGCGACGCCATCGCCAATGTCGTCCCACGCTTGCGCCAGGAATGCGAGCGCTTGGCAAAGTGCTCGGACGAACGCACCACGCTCCGCTTGGAGTTGTTTTCCCTGCTTGGCATGGACGACCCCAACGCGCTCTA
>CAZUSF010000388.1:0-2367 GCA_964623355.1 uncultured Thiobacillus sp.
ATGTCCAAATGATGACCAAGTAATAACCAAGCAAAATTCAGCGCATAAACTAACCACGCTGGGTGAGCGGTGAACAGAAGGGTGAACAGGGAGTGAACCGTGTCATTGCCATTCTCTGCTTCCGTTTGCCGAGCTGGCGGGTGCGAAGCGGTTCACCGTTTTTGGTCTTGATGCACCAGGATTGCGCATGAGTTACCGCTTTTGATGCCAACGTGAGGCCGCGTGCCAGATTGCCTGGCAAAAAATTTTTACATCGTTTTTGGGAGAACAAACATGAATCATCTCGATACTGAACGGCAACGTATCAGTGAAGCCCGTCATCACGATCCTTTTGCGGTCCTGGGCCGCCATTCGGAGGGCGAGTCGACAGTGGTCCGCGCATTCATTCCGGATGCGGTCGAGGTGCGAATCGGCGAGGGGGGCATGCAGCTCAGCCGTCTGCCCGATAGCGATCATTTCGAGTGGCGCGGTGACGCTGCCGCCCTACCGGCGCATTACAGCCTGATCTGGCGCGATAACCAGCAGCGTGAACACATCGCGCGCGACCCCTACACGTTCGCGCCGCAAGTCGGTGAGCTGGATCTGCATCTGTTCGGCGAAGGGCGCCACCGGCATGGTTTTCGTTTTCTCGGCGCGCGCGAACATCAGGTTGAGGGCGTTGGCGGCGTGTTGTTCGCGGTCTGGGCGCCGAACGCGGATCGGGTCAGCGTGGTGGGCGATTTCAATACCTGGGATGGCCGTCGCCACCCGATGCGCGTGCGCGGCGGCAGCGGTGTCTGGGAGTTGTTCATCCCCGACCTCGACCCCGGTCACGTCTACAAGTACGAGATCCGCAACCGGCACAGCGGCGAAATCCTGCTCAAGGCTGATCCCTATGGTCAGCGCCACGAATTGCGGCCGCGCACCGGCTCGATCATTGTCGCGCGCGACACCTACGCCTGGGGTGATGCGGAATGGATGCAGCAGCGCAGCAAACACGATTGGCAACATACGCCGATGTCGGTCTACGAACTGCATCTGGGCTCCTGGCAGCGCGATCAGGAAGGCGAGTTCCTGAATTATCGGGAAGCGGCGCAACGTCTGGTGGAATACGTCAAGCAGATGGGTTTCACGCACATCGAACTGATGCCGATCACCGAGCATCCCTTCGATCTCTCCTGGGGCTATCAGACCACCGGCTACTTTGCGCCGACCAGTCGTTTCGGCGATCCGGATGACTGCCGCTATTTCATCGACTATTGCCATCGCAACGGCATCGGCGTGTTGCTCGACTGGGTGCCGGCGCATTTTCCCAAGGATGCGCATGGCCTAGCCAAATTCGACGGTACGCCGCTGTTCGAGCACGCCGATCCGCGTCTGGGCGAACACATGGATTGGTCGACGCTGATTTTCAATTTCGGCCGCAACGAAGTGAAAAGCTTCCTGCTGTCGAGCGCGATCTTCTGGCTGGAAGACCTGCACATCGATGGCCTGCGCGTCGATGCTGTCGCATCGATGCTTTATCTCGACTACTCGCGCAAGGAAGGCGAGTGGGTACCGAACCAGTATGGCGGCCGCGAAAACCTGAGCGCCATCGAGTTCCTGCGCGAGCTCAACGTGGCGGTGCATGACCAGTGCCCGGGCGTGCTGATGATCGCGGAAGAATCGACCTCGTGGCCGATGGTCAGCCGCCCGACCCATATCGGCGGACTCGGCTTCGATATCAAGTGGAACATGGGCTGGATGAACGACACCCTGAGCTACATGGCGAATGAACCGATACACCGCAAGTATCAGCACGGCATGCTCACCTTCAGCATGCTGTATTGCTTCACCGAGAACTTCATGCTGCCGTTCTCGCATGATGAAGTCGTGCACGGTAAACAGTCGATGCTGAACAAGATGCCCGGCGACGAGTGGCAGCGGCATGCCAACCTGCGCACCTTGTATGCCTACCAGTTCACGCATCCGGGCAAGAAGCTGCTGTTCATGGGCACCGAGTTCGGCCAGGGCCGGGAGTGGGACAGCGCCGGCGTGCTCGACTGGTATGTGCTCGACTATCCGCTGCACCAGGGCATGCAACGCTTGGTGCGCGATTTGAACCATCTCTACCAGGCCAGCCCGGCGCTGTACCGTTATGAATTCGATTGGCAGGGGTTTGACTGGATCGATTGCCACGACGCGCATCAGTCGGTGATCAGCTTTTTGCGCAAAGGCCAGGACGATGAATTGATGCTGGTAGTGATCAATCTGACACCGGTGACGCGGCATGGGTATCGGATTGGCGTGCCATTGCCGGGCGCTTATCGTGAAGTGTTCAACTCCGATTCCGAGTTCTACGGCGGCAGCAATGTCGGCAATGGCTTGGCCCCTTTGCTGGCGGAAGAT
>CAZUSF010000389.1:0-2367 GCA_964623355.1 uncultured Thiobacillus sp.
ACTTGCGGTTCTTCGTGAAATTTGCGGCCGATGCCGTGGCCGCAGAATTCACGCACCACGGTGTAGCCGTTCATTTCGGCATATTTCTGGATTGCGGCGCCGATGTCGCCCAGATGTGCGCCGTGGCGAACCATGGCAATGCCTTTCCACATGCATTCGTAGGTGATTTCGGTCAGCCGACGCGCCTGGATGTTGGGTTCGCCGACATAGAACATGCGTGAGGTGTCGCCATGCCAGCCATCCTTGATCACGGTAATGTCGAGATTCACTACATCGCCGGACTTGAGTTTCTTATCCCCCGGCACGCCATGGCAGACCTGATGATTGACCGAGGTGCAGATCGATTTCGGATACGGTGCGTGGCCGGGCGGCGCGTAGTGCAGTGGCGCGGGAATGCAGCCTTGCACATCGACCATGTAGTCATGACAGAGCTTGTCCAGTTCACCGGTGGTGATACCGGGTTTGACGTGGGGCGTGATGAAGTCCAGAACTTCCGATGCCAAGCGACCTGCGATGCGCATTTTTTCGATTTCTTGGGCGTTTTTGATGGTGATGGACATGGTTTACGAGGACTTTGGAGAGGCTGGATGAGTGTCGCCAGAATAGGTGCGAGGCGGCGGAAAGTAAAGACCAAGTGACTTGGTCGGGAATTTGATCTGTCAATGATTTCATATGGATAGCCGTATTCATACAGCCGAAATCGCGGCTTTGAATGTGCTGCCAGGGTTTTACAATTCGACGCTCAAACCGTCGTAGGAAGAAATGATTTCAAGTCGCGGGCGGCCGTCACGCGTGATTTCTTCGAAATGGCGGGTTTCTTCCAGCAAGCCAGTCAGTTTGGCGTCGTCGTGGATCGGTTCATGGTGAAACATGGCGAGTCGAGCGACATGCGCTTCCTGGCAGAGTTCGACGGCGATGATGTTGCTCGAATGCCCCCAGTCGGCCTTTACGGTGATCGCATCGGCGAGGCTGTACATGGTGTCGAAAATGACCAGGTCGGCGTCCTGAAAGAACTTGATGAACGCGCGTTGCTCCGCGTGTTGACCCAGTTTGTGCTCTGAATCGGTTGAATAGACGACTGCTTTTCCGTTCTGCTCAAACCGGTAGCCATAGGAATCGCCGGCATGCAACTGCAGTTTTGCGCGCACCTTGAAACCGGCAATTTCATATTCCTGATCCGGTTGCATGATGTCGAACTCGACCTCGGCGCCAATCTGGCTGAAGTCGACCGGAAAATGCGGCGCGGCCATCTGCAATCGGATACCGGCTTCGAGATGCGGATGACAGCCGTGCATGACGATGCGGTTGCCGGGAATGTAAATCGGCACAAAAAATGGCAGGCCCATCAGGTGGTCCCAGTGCAGATGCGAGACAAAGACATGGTAGGTCTGAGGCTTGCCTGGTCCAAACTCCGCCATCTTGGCTCGCCCAAGTGGACGCAGGCCGCTGCCCAGGTCGCAAATGACATGTTCGACGGGGGGCTGATCCGATTCGCCAATCACCTCGACGCAGGCGGTGTTGCCGCCATAACTGCCGCTGACCGCGAAGGGAAGCGAGTCGGTAAAGGCTTCAATCTCGGCGGTTGAGGCCAATTCGCGACCATTCGCCGCAGTCAGTGCGGCGATGATCTTTTTCCTGGTTTCGTTTGCCGTGGCTGCGACCGGCAACGATCCACGCGTACCCCAGAATTTGACTTGCATGCTGAAGGCTCCTGACTGACCGACGCCTTGAAGTGGGCCGTTGCTGGGTTGATGCTGGTGATTTGAAAGGTTATTTGATCCGCATACCGGGTTGCGCGCCGCTATCCGGTGAAAGCAGGAACGGGCCGCCGCGTTCGTCGCTGGCGGCGCAGACCATGCCTTCGCTCATGCCGAATTTCATTTTGCGTGGCGCCAGGTTGGCGACCATCACGGTGAGCCGGCCAATCAGCGTTTCCGGTGCATAAGCCGCCTTGATGCCGGCGAAAACAGTACGCGTTTCGTTGCCGAGATCGAGCGTCAGCCTGAGCAGTTTGTCGGCGCCTTCAACGTGTTCGGCGTTGGCGATGCGGGCAATGCGCAGATCGACCTTGGTGAAGTCGTCGATGCTGATGAACGGCTCCCATTGCGAGGCTGTGGTTTCTGCCTTGGCTTCGTTCTGTTGATGCTCGGCATGCTTGATTGGTGCCGGGGCGGCGACTTCCGGCATGGGGGCCAGGCTTTGCTTGTTCTCTTCCACCATGATTTCGATTTTCTTCGGATCGATGCGGGTCATCAGGTGCTGGTACTCGTTGATAGCGTGGCCAGCTAGCAGCGGCGCCCAGGTATCAGTCCAGGCCAGCGGTGCGATGTTGAGGAAGGCTTCAACCTGTTCCGCCAACTTCGGCAA
>CAZUSF010000390.1:0-2365 GCA_964623355.1 uncultured Thiobacillus sp.
CAATAATTATTTTAAAATTTGACAAAAAAATAAGCCCCTACAAGGGCTTTAGGGGCATTTTTTTTATTCAACTGTCAAACTCCCGACTTGGATCCCACTTAGTTAAATCAAGAACTCCATTTACTGCTTTGGGGGCATCAGACGAAAAGAGACGGATTGCCGGAAAAAGAATACTCGCCGCCATAACGATTAAAGATATACCAAAAAATATATGTTGTGTCCTCATTTTTTTCAAATCTTAAAACACTCCACTATTTCATAATTCAACAGTCCTATCATAGTACAATTTAATCTACATGGCTAGATAGGCGCAAACAATGTGAGTGTTCAGAAAATGTTCAGAATGCCTTGCTATAATCCCATCTTTGACACTTAGACTGCAAAAAACCCCGCTATGCCTTTTAAATAAAGGGAAGTGCGGGGTTTTGCTTTTTAAAAAAGTGCGTAATGTTTTGTTAGAGTTTTGTTAGTCGGAAAATTTTTTTCATTTCTTTGTTTGTAATGATTTGAAAATCAGTTTCAAAGCCGAAGGCTTCATGAAGACCATCGGTTAAATCCGTGCGCATATATTGCGGTTCGTAGCCCTCGCCTGGCACCTTTGAAAAAAGGAAGTGGCTTAAAGTATCGGTTATTTGCTCTACAGTAAACGCATAGTTGAGCTTTTTCTCCAGCAGACGGTAAACCAGCAGCGCGAAAAAACAAGTTGTAAAATGCGCCTTAATTCTCTCGTCTCGCTGAAGGTATACTGGCCTTGCTTCAAACTCTGTTTTCATAATGCGGAAGCATTCCTCGATTTGCCAGCGATTCTGGTTGATTCGGATAATCTCCAAGGGGCTATCCTCAAGGCATGTCGTCACGGCATAAAATCCATCGAAGCATTCTTCCTGAGCGATTTTAACCCTGTCAATCCCCAGACAGGCTTTGTCTGCGACTTCCCCTTCGGCTGTCACGTGTGAGGTGGTAATGAAGCGCTTGTAATCATTTTGCCGCTTCTTTAGCGGAGTGTGGCTATCCAAAGCGCGAACAGCCCTTTCAATCTGCCGTGAACGGACTTGCCTTTGATAAGCTTGGTGCTTAGGCGAAAAAGTCACAATCAGGCGTTCTTCAAGATCATTTTCCTTAATCCATCTGGCCTTGTAAAATGTATGTTTCAAGTCATCTTCCCCTAGCTGACTCAAGTCGTAAGACATCTTAGAACCAGGCACAGACCAGCCAAGGGGGCTAAGCGCCCATTCCTTCAAATATCCCTTGAGCTTTTTAATAGGCTGCGTTACAACGTAGGCCCTTTCACCCTGGGTGTTAAATCTCCGATTCGCGGCAGAGGAAAGACCGGCATCAGTGCAAACCACAAATCTGGACAAATTAAAGTCAGACAAAATCCGTTTTTCGATAGGTTTTAAAGAGACCTGTTCATTCTGATTCCCCGGGTTAAGCGAAAAAGCCAAAGGAATGCCATCCCCGTCCATAAAAAGCCCCATCTGAACAATAGGGTTAGGTCTATGCTCTTTGGAAATGCCATACTGTTTAATCCCCGACTCCGACTCGATCTCGAAAAAAAAGTTAGTACAGTCATAGTAAAGTATCCCGGTATTGCGTTTGGTAACAGCAAGACTGCGCTTGTAAACCTCAGACTCCAAAAAATCGCTTTCCTTGGCGATAACATCCAAGGCGCGGTAAATCTGATGCAAGTCAAATTTGGGAGCCTCCAGAAAATCTTGCGCGGAATCAAGGCATGAACGCTTGGATCCCGGAAAAAGAATACGAGCATAAATAAGCCGGGAGAGAATCGAATCAAAATCATACTCAAAAGCATGACGCTTTGAAATCGCCTTACAAAGCTCATGCAGGCCAAGAGCATGGTAAATACTTTGCAGAAAGAGGTATCCACCATTCCAAAGACGCCTTTGTCCCTTCTCCAGGCGCTTGGTGGGAGATTTTATAGTGACAACATCTCTTTTCTCTGCTTTCTCCTTAGCATTGAGTTCCTGAACATAAGCACTGGCCCAGGCATAAGGGTCTTGTCCTCCGAGCCTTTCCCTTAACTCTGCTTCAGTCCCGAGTTTTTCCACAATCTTTGAAGTAGTATGGCCCTTTTCACGAAAAGATTTAATCACATACAAAGATGCCGCATTTTTACTTTTCACTACACTAAGTCTCATGTCGTGCACCCCCTAGGGCTATATTATAACACATTACTACACAATACTACAATAATTATTTTAAAATTTGACAAAAAAATAAGCCCCTACAAGGGCTTTAGGGGTATTTTTTTATTCAACTGTCAAACTCCCGGCTTCATCTCCTGATATATTTATCTTTGAATATTATCATTTTTTAAGTGCCTTTGCCAGAAGAAAAAAAACCG
>CAZUSF010000391.1:0-2361 GCA_964623355.1 uncultured Thiobacillus sp.
TTGCGATGTCGATGGCGATTTCCCGCATCACCACCCTGACCCCTCGGTACCCGCCAATCTGGCCGATTTGATTGCCCGTCTGCAAACCAGTGACGCCGAAATCGGGCTCGCATTCGATGGCGACGGCGATCGTCTTGGCGTGGTCACCAAGGCGGGCGAGATCATTTTTCCGGATCGCCAATTGATGTTGTTCGCGGCCGATGTACTGGCGCGCAATCCGGGGGCGACGATCATTTTCGACATCAAGTCGAGCCGCAATCTGTTCAACTGGATTCGGCAGCACGGCGGCAAGCCGCTGATGTGGAAAAGTGGACATTCGCTGATCAAGGCCAAAATGCAGGCCACCGGCGCGTTGCTGGCCGGCGAGATGAGCGGCCACGTTTTTTTCAAGGAGCGCTGGTACGGCTTCGACGACGGTTTGTATGCCGGCGCCAGACTGCTCGAAATTCTTTCCCGCCAGGACAACCTCGACCGCGCCTTGCGCGACTTGCCAAACTCGGTCTGCACGCCCGAGATTCACATCCCGCTGGCGGAAGGCGAGGCGCATCGATTGCTCGAAAAACTGGATCAATCCGCCCGCTTCGAGGGCGCCAGTGAAGTCATCCGGATCGACGGACTACGCGTCGAATACCCGCAGGGCTTCGGTTTGATGCGCGCCTCCAACACCACGCCAGGCCTGGTGCTTCGCTTCGAGGCGGATGAGCCGGAAGCGCTGCTTACCTTGCAAGCCGGTTTCAAGCAGATTCTGCTCGCCGCAGCGCCGCAACACGCGGAGACGATCAGTAACGCATTCTGAACACAGCTTGTTTGAAGACAGCGTGTCCTTCACCCCGCCTGAGCCGCTATCATGCGGCCTGTATTTTTTGCCCCTTAATTCATCATGTCTTCACCTCTTGTCGGTCTCATCATGGGCAGCACCAGTGATTGGGATACGCTGAGCCAAGCCGCCGCGCTGCTCAGCCAACTTGCCGTTCCGTTCGAAAAACGCGTGGTTTCCGCCCACCGCACGCCTGATCTGCTGTTTGAATATGCCTCAAGCGCCGAATCACGCGGCCTGCGCTGCATCATCGCCGGCGCCGGCGGTGCCGCGCATCTGCCCGGCATGGTTGCCGCCAAGACGCATCTGCCGGTACTCGGCGTGCCGGTGATGTCGAAATTCTTGACCGGCCTCGATTCCCTCCTCTCGATTGCGCAAATGCCGAAGGGCATTCCTGTCGCCACCTTTGCCGTCGGCCCGGCCGGCGCGGCCAATGCGGCGCTGTTTGCCGCTGCCATGCTGGCCAACGAATTTCCGGAAATTCGGACCCGCCTGCTCGATTTCCGTCACGCGCAAACCGAAACCGTTCTCGCCGCCACGCTGCCGGATACCACTTCATGATTCTGCCTGGCGCAACCCTCGGCGTCCTCGGTGGCGGCCAGCTCGGCCGCATGTTCACGCTGGCAGCCAAAGTCATGGGCTATCAGGTCGTCGTCCTCGACCCGGACCCGAGTAGCCCGGCCGGCCAAATCGCCGATGTGCATCTGAAGGCGGACTACCGGGATGCCGTCGCATTGCTGCGCATGGGCAGCCTGTGCGATGCAGTGACCACCGAATTCGAGAATGTACCCGCCGCCAGCCTGGACATGCTGGCCAAGCACTGCCTGGTCGCGCCCTCGCCGCAAGCGCTCGCGGTGGCGCAGGATCGGCTGGTGGAAAAATCGCGCGCGCGCGAATTCGGCTGCGATACGGCGCCGTTTGCCAATATCGAAAGCGAAGCCGATCTGGCACAAGCCTGGAGCGAGATCGGCGCCCCGGCCTTGCTGAAAACCCGCCGCCTGGGCTACGACGGCAAGGGACAGGCACGCGTCAACAACATGGAAGAATTGGTCGCCGCCTTTGCCGAACTCGGCAGCGTGCCCTGTTTACTGGAAGGCTTCCTGCCGCTGGAGCGGGAAGTCTCGGTCGTGCTGGCGCGCAACCAGGACGATGAAATCGCCTTCTTTCCACTCTCGGAAAACCAGCATCGGCATGGCATCCTGGATATCAGCATCGTGCCGGCGCGCGTGCCCGAAGCACTCGCCGAGAATGCCCGCCGCATGGCCGCTGGCCTGGCGCATGGCCTCGATTACGTCGGCGTGATGGCAGTGGAGTTTTTCATCCTGCGTGGCAACGAAAACCCGGATGGCCGCATCGTGTTCAATGAAATGGCGCCACGGCCGCACAACAGCGGCCATTACACGCTGGATGCCTGCGCCACCGACCAGTTCCAGCAACAGGTGCGCGCCCTGTGCGGCCTGCCGCTGGGCGACCCGCGTCTACTGTCGCCGGTGGTCATGGTGAATCTGCTGGGCGATGTCTGGACGCCGCAACCCGACTGGCAA
>CAZUSF010000392.1:0-2355 GCA_964623355.1 uncultured Thiobacillus sp.
TGCTCTCCGGCTACTTCAACCACCGCGACCCCAACCAGGGCACCTGCACCAACTCCTGCCGCTGGGAGTTCAACACCAAACCCGGCAAAGCCGGTCCCGACGGTGACGTGTATCTGCTAGAAGAACCGGAGAAGCGCGCCGGCAGTTACATGCCGATCGAAGAAGACGAGCATGGCACCTACATCCTCAACTCGAAAGACCTGCGCGCCATCGAACATGTGCAACGGCTGACCGAAATCGGCGTCGATTCATTGAAGATCGAAGGCCGCACCAAATCGCCCTACTACGTCGCGCGCACCGCGCAGGCCTATCGTCAGGCGATCGACGATGCGGTTGCCGGTCGCCCGCTCGACCCATCTCTGCTGCGTGAACTCGACGGCCTCGCCAATCGCGGCTACACCGGCGGCTTCTTCGAACGTCACCCGGATCGCGAGTACCAGAACTACCTGCGCGGCCATTCCGAATCCGACCGCAGCCTGTATGTCGGCGATGTCCTCACCTACGACGCCGACGGCATGGCCGAGATCGAAGTGAAGAACAAATTCTCGGTCGGCGACCGCATCGAACTGATCCACCCGCACGGCAACCAGATACTCACAATCACCGCCATGCGCAACAAGCACGGCGCCAGCATCGAAGTCGCGCCGGGCAACGGCCACTTTGTCCGCATCCCGTTGCCAGCGGGTTATGCAGGCGCCTTCGTGGCGCGGTTTGTTACCAACGACGAAGAAGTGGCCGAGACGGACTGAACCCGCAGCTCAATCGAGCGAGAGAAACTCGCGATACGGCTTTTCGTAGCGAGCCAGAATATCGAAGTAAATCCGTACGTTCTCGGTCATCGCCCGCGCCTCGCCACCCCGTGCAAAGCCATATTTCAACTTGCCGGCATACTCGCGCCGCGCGAGCAACGGCAAAACAGACTTCAGATCAGCCCAGCTATCCGGGTTCTTGCCCAAGGATCGGGTCAATCGACGCGCATCATGCAAATGGCCGCTGCCGATGTTGTAAGCCGCCAACGCCATCCAGGTCCGGTCCGGTTCGGGAACCTCTGGCGGCAAGCCATCCCGCAACATAATGATGTAGCGCGCGCCCCCCATGATGCTTTCCCGTGGATCGAGCCGATCCTTGACGCCCAGATGGTCGGCGGTTTGCTCGGTCAGCATCATCAAGCCGCGCACGCCAGTAAACGACACCGCATGTTCATCCCACTGCGACTCCTGATACGCCACCGCCGCCAGCAAGCGCCAATCGAGTCCGGTTTCAACCTGAGCCGCCTGCAGATGCGGTTTGAATTCATGCAGCAGCGTGCCGCGTTTTTCCAGAATGCCGCGCACATCCGCCTCCTTCAGACGCGTGACATGGCCGAAATAACGCTCGCGCAGCTTCACCAAAGCGCGGTCCTTCTCCAACTCGCCGAAAAACGCCGCCAACTGGCGGGAAAACCGCGTCGGCATATCGCGCCCAACCAGCCAGGCCTGCGGTTGCGCACTCGACAAGACAAACGCCTGGCGCAACAGAGGATGGAAGTTGCGCGCCACATCCAGGCTATCGGAATCACTCACCGTGCAGTCCGCCAGGCCCATTTCCACCCGCTCCAGCAACTCCTCCGAACTGGCCACATGCAGCGCCACCCACTGCAAGGCGGGGATCCTTCGCTGATAAAGATTGAGATGCTCGACATGGCTGCTACCGGCCACCACTTCGACGCGCAACCCCAGCAGATCATTCACGTCGCGCGGCAACTTGACATTCGGTCCGCACACCAACAACTCCTTGACCTGCCCATAGGTCGGACCAAATTGCAGCGTTCGCCGGCGTGTCTCGCTCGCGGTAAGTCCCGCCGCCGCAATATGCGCCTGGCCATCAGCGACGATTTTCAGCAATTCATCCAGCGAATCGGCCAACACAAAACGGACTTTCCAGCCCTGCGAGGCAGCGAATCGACTCGCCAGATCAAATTCAAAGCCGGAAGGATTGCCCTCGATATCGAGAAAATAGGTGGTCGGGCTATTCCGCGTCACCACCACCAACTCACCGGATTGCTCCGGCGGCGGCAATGGCGACGGCGCACAGCCGGCCAACAAAAACAGCCCAGCAAGCCCGCTCAAAGCCCACCAGGACCGCAAAATCCGCATCAACCGAGTCATCTTTTCTAGTGCCGGCGTATTGGGAATACAGTTAGAATGCCGCCCTTTCCTGGATATGACCAGTCTTGACAGGAAACGCGGAACAGCCAAGCGCTGAAATTTTCCGTAAATGATGTGGAGAGATGGCTGAGTGGTCGAAAGCACCGGATTCGAAATCCGGCGTACGGTTCTTCCGTACCAAGGGTTCGAATCCCTTTCTCTCCGCCAA
>CAZUSF010000393.1:0-2342 GCA_964623355.1 uncultured Thiobacillus sp.
GTTAAGTGGGGGAACCCCAAAAACGAACAACGCCGCTTACTGGGATGGACATATATCTTGGGCAAGTGCAAAGGACGTTTCGCAATCAAAAGAGGTTGCTCTCGTAGAAACCGAAAGGACAATTTCACAACTCGGCCTTGAGAAAAGTTCCACTCGATTAATCCCCGCTCTTGCAACAGTCGTTGTTGCGCGAGGGGCAACAACGGGGCGAATGGTGCTTTTTGGCAAGGAGATGGCAATGAACCAAACCTGCTACGCCCTGACCTCTAAGAGAAATGCGCCTTTGACGCTTTATTGCTTAATCCGCAGAGAAATATCTGCATTGGTGAGTGCCGCTCACGGATCGGTTTTTGACACCATCACGTTTCGTTTGGCTGTTTAATCGAGTCCCTGTATGCACGAGTCAGACACAACTCGGAGCAAGCCCAAACCCTCGCCACCCTCCGTGACACCCTGCTCCCCCGCCTGATCTCCGGCAAACTGCGCCTGCCGGAGGTTGAAGCGCAGTTGTAGCCGCTTCGGCTCTTTTCGTAGCCGTTTGCGCTACAACTGCCGTACTCAAGCTTTCTTTCATTGTGCGACAACGTATTAACGATTGCTTTAATATCCTGAGCATCATTTAAAGAATCCTTTCATATCATGCGTCGCACCGGCACTTATGCCACTTCCACCACGCTGGGCGAAGCAGTCCAGGCCTTTGTCCCGCTGCCGTTGCCGCCGAGCGATCCGGTCTTGGCGCCGGCCTGCTTCGAGGCGGGCAATCGGGCGGCGGAGCTGGCTTTGGCGCGGTTGTCCGGGGTTGCGGGGCTGGTGCCCTCGGTGGACTGGTTGCTCTATAGCGCTGTCCGCAAGGAGGCCTTGCTGACTTCCCAGATCGAGGGCACGCAGGCGACGCTGGTGGACCTGTTCGACGACGAGGCCGGTCTTGCCATCGGCAATGCCGACGATGTTGAAGAGGTGACCAATTACCTGCGGGCATTCCGGCTGGTGCAGGGCCATCTGCGCGATCCGGCGGGGTTGCCGATCTGTGTGCGTCTGTTGTGCGATGCCCACCGTTTGCTGCTCGACGGCGTTCGTGGCAGCGGCAAGCAGCCCGGCGAGTTGCGTGCCTCGCAAAACTGGATCGGCGGCACGCGGCCCGGCAACGCAGCCTTTGTGCCGCCGCCGCCGGATCGGGTGGCGGGTTTGCTGGCCGATGTGGAGCGCTTCATCCACGCCGACGCGGCCCCGGCCTTGCCGCCGCTGGTGAAAATTGCCCTGGTACATGCCCAGTTCGAGACCATCCACCCGTTTCTCGACGGCAATGGCCGCATCGGGCGCCTGCTGATTGCGGCGCTGATGGAGCATTGGCGTCTGCTGCCCGAACCCCTGATGTATCTCAGCGGTTACCTGAAGCAACATCAGTCGGCGTATTACCAGCAGTTGTCGGCCATCCGCACGCAAGGCGACTGGGAAGGCTGGGTCGGTTTCTTCCTGGAGGGCGTCGTGGCGGCGGCCAGCGAGGCCGAGCGCGGCATCGTCGCGCTGGCCAGCCTGATCGCAGCCGACCGCCGCCGCTTGCTGGCTTCGCCCAAGTCCGGCCCGGCCAGTTACCGTCTGTTCGAAGCCTTGCCGATGATGCCGCGCTTCACCGTCGAACTGGCCCGGCAGGCGCTCAATACCAGCTTCCCGACGGCGAATGCGGCGGTGAAGCTGTTGCAGGACCTGGGCATCGTCAGCGAACTGACCGGCCAGAAGAAGAACCGCAATTACAGTTATCAGGCGTACATCGATCTGATGACGCGCTGAAACGGGGAGCGCCATGACCGAAGACCAACTTGAACAGGAAGCGCTGGGCTGGCTGGCGGATGTCGGCTACGCGACGGTGTACGGCCCGGACATTGCGCCCGATGGCCCCAGCCCGGAGCGGACCGACTACCGGCAAGTCGTTCTGGTTGACCGACTGCAGGCCGCGGTCATTCGCTTGAACCCGGACATTCCCGCCGCCGCGCGTGAGGATGCGATCAAGCAAGTGCTGGATCTGGGTATCCCGGCCCTGCTCTCGGCCAGCCGGCATTTTCATCAACTGCTGGTGTCGGGTCTGCCGGTGCAATACCAGAAGGAGGGTGAAACGCGCGGTGACTTCGTGCGCCTGATCGACTGGGGCAACAATCCAACAGGCCCCTCTCCCCAGCCCTCTCCCGCTAACGGGCGAGGGGGTGATTTGAACGAGTGGCTGGCGATCAACCAGTTCACGATCAAAGGCAGTGGCCACAAGAACGCGCGCACCCGCCGGCCGGACATCATGCTGTTCGTCAATGGCCTGCCGCTGGTGCTGATTGAACTGAAGAATCCCGCCGATG
>CAZUSF010000394.1:0-2317 GCA_964623355.1 uncultured Thiobacillus sp.
CCGAAGGCGATGCCGAGATAGGCCTGCGGGATGGCGAGGAAGCGCTTGGTGTACGGGTAGCTGGCGGCGAGGAAGGCGGCGATGACCGAGAGCTGAATCAACAACATATTCTGCAGCGGCAGGATCAGCACGAAGGCGAGCAGGGCGAGCACACCGGCCAGGATCAGGGCTTCCTTTGGACTGACCCGTCCGGCCGCCAGCGGTCGGTTTTTGGTGCGTTCGACATGCGGGTCGAAGTTGCGATCGGCATAGTCGTTGATGACGCAGCCGGCGGAGCGCATCAGCACGATGCCGATGACGAAGATCCACAAAACCATGAAATCCGGCCTGCCCAGGCTGGACAGCCACAAGCCCCAAAGCGTCGGCCAGGCCAGCAGCAGGATGCCGATCGGTTTGTCCAGCCGCATCAGTTTTTCGTATTCGGTAAGGCGTTCGGTAAGCGTCATAGCGGTGCGGTTCATGACAGTTGCAGGGTTTCCGGCAGGAAGACTTCGGTGACCAGAATCGGGTGATTTTGCAGCGCGAACAAGGACCGCCGCGCCCAGAGTGTGCGCGGCGGCGTGTTCAGATGCCGGGCGGCGTTGCGGTAAAGCGAATGACGTCGATCCAGATGCTGGTATTGCAGCGCCTGGCGTTGAATGCGCGGATTGGTGAACAGCGCGGCGCCCAGCGGCCGGTTGCCGAGTCCGGCCAGCCCGGCCCAGGGACCGATCAGGCCGGACAACGGAATCACGCTGTGCGCGAAGATCAGCGGTGTATCGGCATTCAGCAACAGCACTTCGCGGATCATCGCCAGGCGACCCGGCAACAAACCAAGTGTGCCGCATTCATCTCGGTTCGGCTGTCCCATCGCCTGTTTCAGCCGGATGACACGGAAATTGGGGCAGGACTGCTGCAATCGACGCGTCAGCGAGCCGCGATCGGTCAGCCAGTGGCGCCATGCGCCGGCTTGCCATGCCGAAGTCAGCCAATCTGTGGTCATTGGAGCGTCTGTTCAATACTGGTTTTGGGGAGCGCGGATTATCCCGCTTTTACGGCCCGGGACTCTCCCGCTTTTACGGTCCATGATTGACTTGATGATTACCGGCACGGCTTGGAAAATCCAGTTTTCGAACGACGACTTTGCGTGGTGTGATGGATTTATTTTCCGACTCGATCAGCATTTCCCTCAAGCAGAAAAACGACCGCCTTTCGAAACCGCAGAAGCTGTTCAACTCGCTGATCGGCCGGATCGAAAAGCAGCGCGCATTGTTGGCTGCCTGGGAAGCCGTCATGCCGCGTTTCCAGCAGCATTACGTCGCCAATATGCAGCCATTGCTGGAGCAAACGCATGCCATGCGCCTGGAATTCGTCAGACGTCTGGACGCGGCCTATGTGCAGAAAGGTCTCAGCAAAACTGAGCGTCGGTTCTTGCGTGATTTGCTGCTCGATCTGATCGCCGAGTTGATCGATGAAACGGACAATGCCGAGGTGAAAACGCTGTATCAAAAATATGCCGGCGTCGATTTCGACCAGGAAGAAGCCGAGATGATGGCCGGAATGAAAGCGATGCTGGAACATGAACTGGGCATGGATCTGGGCGATGACCTGGACATGAAATCGCCGGATGCCTTCATCAAGCAAATGCAGGCGCGGCTTGCGGAAGAGCAGGAAAAACAGGTGCAGGCCGAGAACCAGCGCCGCGCCAAGCGCAAGAAATCCGCGAAACAGGCCGCCAAGGAAGAAAAACTGCTTGATGAGGAGAAGCGGGTGAATCTGTCTTTGCGCGAGATTTATCGCAAGCTGGCCAGCGCGCTACATCCAGATCGCGAGCTCGATCCGGCTGAACGTGAGCGCAAAACGGTGTTGATGCAGCGGGTGAATCAGGCCTACGACAAGAAGAATTTGTTGCAATTACTGGAGTTGCAACTGGAGATCGAGCACATCGACCAGGCCACCATCAACAGCCTCAGCGAAGAGCGCCTGGCGCATTACAACAAGATTCTGAAGGAACAACTGGCTGAACTCGAAGAGCAAGCCCGGTTTGTTGACGACGATTTCAGAATGCGTTTTGGCATTGACCCATTTGTTTCGTTGAAACCCGAATTACTCATGCGGTTTCTGGAAAAGGACATCGTGCTCGCACGCCAGGCATTGCGCGACATCGAGTCGGACGTGAATGCCACGCAAAACCTTGCGTCGTTGAAGGCGCTGTTAAAGGAAATGCGGCGTCGTGAACGTGAAGATGATTTCTACGACGTGCCGTTTTGAAGCGGTGATCTTAAATATGGCATTTAGCCGCGTTGTAGGAGCGTCCGCTTGCGGCGCGAGCGTTGTG
>CAZUSF010000395.1:0-2303 GCA_964623355.1 uncultured Thiobacillus sp.
CAATGGAATCCGGGGCTTTTGACCTGAACGTACGCTCCGTCGCTCGGCGTTGCGTTGCACATCACCGGATTCCGCATACGCTGCATCCGGGCTACGGGTGTTTATGCGGCGATCCGATTGCACCGTGCAGATGGCGTCTCTGCTATCGCTTGAACAAAGCAGTACGTTACCCGCTTCATCAAGCCGCCAGCCGCTCCACGTTCGACAGCGGTTTTTGCCTGGCCTGCCAAAGATCGTAATCGGCCTGCATTCCGACCCAAAAATTTGCACCGGTGCCAAGCGCCATTTCCAGACGCAAGGCCATTTCAGCGGAAATCGATGCGCGGCCGTTGAGAACGCGCGATAAGGTCACCCGGCTGACACCCAGCTTTTGGGCTGCTTCAGTACTTGCATTCCTGCGGGCAGATATTCCCGCAGGACCTCGCCTGGATGAGGGGGATTGAACATATCCATTGCCGACTCCTTTACGCTGGATTGCGTCGTGTTGCATCCGAACTCGGTGATTGGTTGCTGAGTGGTGCTTCAGTTCCAGTCAGCCGCGCCAGTTCTCGCGCTTTATGGGCTGCACGTCGCAGGGCGGGCATGGACTTCGCCAAGTCTGGTGTTTTGGCTGGTTCAATCGGTTTTGGGTTCACGCCTTCCTCCTCTCGAAGTGAAATCCTGCTTGCCGAAGTCTTTCAAGGGACGATTCCAGGTCCGCAATCAGCCCCTTTTCCGTCGCGCGTTGCAGTATTGACAGCGTGCCGACGACTGGTAACCCCATGCCAATAGCCGATTGGCGCGCGCGCCAATCGTCGAGAATGAGGAATCTGGCGGCGGTTTCCGCTGCCAACACCATGGCTTCGGATTCGCCACGGCCCAAGGTCAAACGTAGCGCCTGTCCGGCGAGATGGTCCTGGACTTGCCTGGTGGAGATCCATTCTGCTTGGGCGACTTCTTCGCTCCCGGGGCGCCCGCACCCTGAATGACGACTTCGTCATATACAGCGGCGGGGATGATGATTTGGCTGAACAGGACGCGTAGGACATCCAGTTGTCCCGAGCGTGCTAGGGCGATCAGACAGGATGAATCCGCGACGACGATTTCAGACATTGGCCAGGTGTGCCATGTCTTCCTTTAAGTCTTCCTCGCGCATCGTCAACGGGATGGCGAGTTCACGATTCATTTCAGCGAACTCCCATTGATTGAACCCCCCCAGTTCGCATGCCTTGCCGAGAGAGATGCGTCCATGTTCATAGAGGAACAGGGCCAGCATGCGGCGAGTCTGTTCGCTGGCGTTTTCCGGGGTCAGACCGGCTTGTGCGCCCAGCGGCGCGGGGATGTTGAATTCAACGTGCATGTGGTTCATGGGAGAGACCTCCAGCGAGTGTTCGTCAATTTATGCCTGTACCTTACCCTCGTTTCAGCACCGGCTTCAAATACTTCCCGGTATGGCTGGCCTTGTTCTTCGCGATCTGTTCCGGCGTGCCTACCGCGATGATTTGCCCGCCGCCTTCACCGCCTTCCGGGCCTAAATCGATGACCCAGTCGGCGGTTTTGATGACGTCGAGGTTGTGTTCGATGACGACGACAGTGTTGCCGTTGCCGACCAGGCGTTGCAGCACCGTCAGCAGCATGTCGATGTCGTGGAAATGCAGGCCGGTGGTGGGTTCGTCGAGGATGTAGAGGGTTCTGCCGGTGTCGCGTTTGGACAGTTCCAGGCCCAGTTTGACGCGTTGCGCTTCGCCGCCGGACAGCGTGGTGGCGGCCTGGCCGAGGCGAATGTAGGACAGGCCGACGTCGATCAGCGTCTTCAGTTTGCGCGCGACGCTGGGCACGGCGTTGAAGAAGGCGTAGGCCTCTTCGACGGTCATCTGCAGGACTTCGTGGATGTTCTTGCCCTTGTATTGCACTTCCAGCGTTTCGCGGTTGTAGCGCTGGCCGTGGCAGACGTCGCACGGCACGTAGATGTCGGGCAGGAAGTGCATTTCCACCTTGATCATGCCGTCGCCCTGGCAGGCTTCGCAGCGGCCGCCCTTGACGTTGAACGAGAAGCGGCCGACTTCGTAGCCGCGTTCGCGCGCCTGCACGGTGCCGGCGAACAGTTCGCGGATCGGCGTGAACAGGCCGGTGTAGGTGGCCGGGTTGGAGCGCGGCGTGCGGCCGATCGGCGCCTGGTCGACGTTGACCACCTTGTCGAAAAATTCGACGCCTTCGATGGATTCGAACGGCGCCGGTTCGTGCGCCGCGCCGTTCAACTGGTTGGCGGTGATGGCGTACAGCGTGTCGTTGATCAGCGTCGATTTGCCGGAGCCGGAAACGCC
>CAZUSF010000396.1:0-2300 GCA_964623355.1 uncultured Thiobacillus sp.
CCAACAACCCCGCCATCCTCACGCGTAATCACCACGGTCGCCGAACGCGGGTAGCGGCCTTGCCTGGGCCAGGTACCGGTCAGTTGGCCGGCGGCGAACTGTTCCTTGCTGGTCGTAGCGCCAGGGTGTTGTACGTTGACGAACAGGGTTTTTCCATCCGGCGTCGACACCACGCCGGTGATCTCCTGCCCCAGCGGACCGACGAAGAAGCGGCGCAGATCTTTGCTGACCGGGTCGCAGGCCAGCATCTGGTTGTTGCCGAATTGCACGTAATCGCCGCTGTTCATCACGCTTTCGCTGATATCGGTCTGTATCCACAGGCGTCCATCGCGGTCAAACCAGAGACCGTCCGGGCTGTTGTGTATCTGCTTGGCATCCAGTTTTGCGCCATTGAATTCGGAATCTTCGGTGGGGCCAGACAGCAGGAAGATGTCCCATTCAAAACGCAGGGCGGCGGCATCGCCCGCGGCTTCCTTCCAGCGAATGATGTGCCCCCAGCGGCTATTGGCGCGCGGGTTGGCGGCGTCGGTTTCCTTGCGGCTGGTGTTGTTGGTCAAGGTGAAATAAACCAGGCCGGTAGCCGGGTCTACCGCACCCCATTCCGGCCGGTCCATCTTGGTCGCGCCGACGCGATCCGCCGCCAGGCGTGTGTTGACCAGAACGTCGGCCTGACTCTGGAAGCAGGTGCAATCCGGCTCTTCGCCCTGATTGATCGGTTGCGGCTGCAACACGCCCTGGCCCCAGACCAGCGGCAGCCATTCGCCGCTGCCGTCATCATTGAATTTGGCGACATACAGGGTGCCATGGTCGAGCAGATGGCCGCCGGCGGTGGCCTTGTGGAAAGGCTGGGCGCTGACGAATTTGTAGATGTATTCGTTACGCGCATCGTCGCCCGAATAGCAGACGACAGGCTTGCCCTCCACCGCCGGATGGAACACCACCCCCTCATGCGCGAAGCGGCCCAGCGCGGTGCGCTTGACCGGCGTGCTGTCCGGCTTGAACGGGTCGATCTCGACCACCCAGCCGAAGGTGTTCGGCTCGTTGCGATAATCCTGGCTGGCATCGGCGGCTTTGCTCGCGGCATCGAAACGCACATAGTCATCCGCGCCGTTGTCCGCCATATCCCAGGCATAACGCGCGGTGGCGGTGGCCACGCCATAGCGCGACTGCTCACGCGGGCGGTTGCCGCGGTTGACAAAGTAACCGGCCCAGTTTTCCTCACAGGTCAGGTAGGTGTTCCACGGCGTGACGCCGTGCGCGCAATTGTTCAGCGTGCCGCGCGTGCGCGTGCCGTTCGGGCTGTACTTGGTTTTCAGCAGATCGCAGCCGCGCACCGGGCCGGCTATCTCCATCGGCGTCAAACCGGTGATGCGGCGATTGCGGGGATCGGCCACCACGTCCCAGGCGCCATTCGGTTGGCGTTGAATGCGCAGGATGGATACGCCATGGCCATTCAGTTCCTTCATCACCTCATCCGCCGGACGCTTGCCCTCGATCAAGGCCGGCACCGCGCTGCGGGTCAAGGCCTGGCCGACCGCCGCAGAGTGCATGAAACGCGGCTCGACATATTCATGATTCATCACCAGCAAGCCGTCACTGGAACTGCCTTGAAACGGGTCTTTGCCTTCTATGGGAAAGAAATGCATGCCGTCGTGATGGCTACCGACGCGCTGGGCCTGGTCGGCCGCGCTGATGCGCGTCGGGTCGAACGCGGCATCGGCCGGGCCGCCGGCCAGCGGCGTTCCCCAGGGCGCCAGCACCTGAGTCCGGTAACCGGGCGGAACCAGGACGGCATCGGCGGAGCTGATCGGCACCGGCGTGAAACCCAGTTTGCTGACACCTTCGGCACCCGCCTTTGCGACCGCTTTGGCCGTTGAATCGATGCCGATACCGGCATAGGCCGCACCGCCAAACATCATGGCCATCGAAGCGCCCAGGCTGCCTTTCAAGACATTGCGGCGGCTGATTCGCGCCTGCAGCACCTGGTCAAAGTTGCGATTGGCGGAAAGGTTGCTTAAAGGTTCATCGCCATCCTCATTGTCGACGATCATCGTGCAAGTACGCTTCTCGATCTGGTTTTGCATTTCTTACTCCTGGTGTGCGGATTGATTACATTGATATCGATGCCAAATGGCCTGTATTGGGCGGCAATCCAGCCTGCAACCACGCCGCAAAGTCAGCAGCCGGCATGGGCCGCGCCAGTAGATACCCTTGCAGTTCATCGCACTGGCATTCGCGGACCAGATCAAGTTCGGCCTGCGTTTCCACGCCTTCGGCGATGACCTGGAGTGACAGGCTTT
>CAZUSF010000397.1:0-2295 GCA_964623355.1 uncultured Thiobacillus sp.
GTGTCTTTGGAAGAACTCAATCGTGTTCTTAAACCAAATGCGCGAGTGATCGTTTGGGGTCGTTACGCACAGATGCTTGGGCTTGAAGGTAAGAAAGTCGAGGCAAAGCACGAGACTCTCGTTGCTGCTGTTAATGGCGGCACAGCCGACATTGAGCTTGAGACATTTGGGAACACGAAACCAGAAAATAAGAAGCACGAAGCCTATCAAGAGGATCTTGTGCCAAAGCCTTCTGTTACACTCGAAGTGTTTTGATAAACGTACTTAAAATTCAATGCGTTAATAAATTGTAAAAAAGCTCTTGCAAACTGTAAAAATACTGGTACATTAATGATATGAACTACTTCGATGAAATGATTGGTCAGTCCAAAACTAAAAGCGTTCTTGGTTTTTACATTGACGCGTTTGAAAAGACTGAGATCCTTCCTAACATGTTTATTGTTGGTCAGCGCGGCCAAGGGAAGACTATGCTTGCTACTCAAGTTGCAAAGAATTTGCGTAGTAAAACCCTTGGTCGCGTTAAACCCATGTTGACAATTAACTGTTCGACACTCAAAAACGTGCGACAGTTTATTGAGGACATTGTTCTTCAGTATGTTCGTGATCAGCATATTACCCTCTTCTTCGATGAGGTACATGAAATGCCTGTTCCAATTCAAACTTGCTTGCTTACAGTTCTGAATCCTAATAAACACAATATTAATACCCTTCGTTTTGAAGATTACAATATTGAATTTGATTTTACAAAGGTTAGCTTTATCTTTGCCACTACTGATCCGCAAAAAGTTATTACCCCTCTCAAAGATCGTTGCCGTATGATTCATATGGAAGAATATAAATATGATGAATTGGGTGAAATCGTAAAGGGTAGTAGCGAGGATCTAGAATTCGATGATGAGACTTTGCGCGATATTGCCAGCGTTTGCCGTGGTAATGCGCGTAACGCTACCCTTATGGCCAAAGATAATATCCTACAATTTGCGCGTCGGCACAATGTTTCATTCATCGACATGGGTATTTGGGGTCGAATCAAGGGAGTTCTTGGTATTCTGCCCCTTGGTCTTGAGAATACCGAACTGCAAATCTTGAAAGTTCTCAAAGAGCGCACGGTTTGTTCACTTACAAATATTAGTGCGGTTACTGGATTGTCTACACAAGCCCTGCGCGCTGAGTTTGAGCTATACCCTCTCAAGCACAATCTGATTGAGATTGCTCAAGGTGGTCGTCGTCTCACTGGACATGGCCGCGAATATCTCAAAGCAATCGGGGAATAATTGTGGACTTAATTCTGCTAGTGGGTTCTATGTACCTTGTTTATAAGTGCTTAGATAAACAATCAAACCCTTGACAAATTGTAAAAATTAACATATACTATATAAATCATGAAAACTGATACAAACAAAAAGCTGGTTCATATCAACAATCTACAGCGCGGGGATAAGTTTCAAATCCCTTCGGTGCGCGACACGATGAGTGATATGAAGTTTATTTCTACAACCGAAACTAGCTCCCTTATCGAGGGTTATAAGCGTGACTCTATCAATGACGCTTGGCGTCCATTCCGTATGCACGTTTCCAATGGCGTCATGGTTGAAGTAGTCAATGAATTTGAAAAGAATCTTATGGAAGAAAACAAACAAAATGCGACTGCTACGGCAGAGCAAACAGGGGCTTCCGCTGCGCCAAAGCGCCGTGGTCGCCCCTCTAAAGCAAAGCTGGCCTTCAATCAACTCAAGGGTGTTGATGGCGAGTTTACGGTCAGGGATGTTGTCGAAAAGAACGACATCAAGGAATACGAAGTTCATAACTTGATTCGTAGTGCTGTCCAAAGCGGTAAGGTCAGCGTGGTCAAGGAACTCGTTGGTGGGCGCGGTAAGCCCCGCAAGGTCTACCGCCTTGCCTAAGTGTAAATATAAATTAATTCCAGTCAAGCATAGACGGCGATGCACGGGTTTTGTAAACCTGAGAGCAGGGTTCAAGTCCCTGGACTGGATTAATTTTATAAATAAAAACATGATTAGTAAACACGTAGAAGAAGTCTTGGCCCTATTTAGGGATAACTATCGTAACATTAAATGTGTTGAATCCCAACACGATTCTTACAAAACCTTCGCAATCGAAGCCAGCAATCTTTATCCAGAGATTGAGAGTGAAGAAATTTTTGGGCTATCAAACAATAAATCATTGAGTGCAATTGATTTTGAATTTGCTGAAATTAAAAAGATCAATGGTAAACAAGTAATCTTTTTGGGTGATTACAGATTTTACTTTGATGATAGTGTTTTTAATATTTAA
>CAZUSF010000398.1:0-2285 GCA_964623355.1 uncultured Thiobacillus sp.
CGACGCGAAATCTCCGACTTACTCTCCAGTTATCCGAAGGCTCGTAGGGGTTAACGGCAGGAGTCACTCCAGACCCCGACAACAAGCCATTTATCAATGGCTGTTGATGACTGGAAAACGGACTAAAGGGGGGGGCCTATAATTCTTGTTACTGAGTTATAGGCATCAGCCAAATACAGATGACCTCATCCGCGCCTGCCAGCGATAGCAGCACTCTCAAGAAAAGCAACTCGAGGCTTTTTCAGTGGCAATCACTCAAGGCGCGACTGACTTTATTCACGCTGGGTGTCTTGCTGATCGCCATCTGGGCAATGGCGTTGTACACAAGCCACGCGCTTCAGGGCGATATGCAGCGTCAGTTGGGCCATCAGCAGTTTTCGACGACAACGCTAGTGGCAAAAGGGATCAACGAAGAGTTGAAATCTCGAGTCAATGGACTGGAAAAATATGCGAAGGGAAGAATAGTCCCGTCCATGTTGAGCAACCCCGTCGCGCTGCAAGAACGCCTGGAGAGTAGTCCGGCCATCTTGAGCATGTTTAACGGCGGCATCTTCGTCACCGGGATGGATGGCGTCGCCATTGCTTCAGTGCCAGTCTCAGCGGGACGGGTCGGAACCAGTTACATGGACAGAGACTTCATCACCCTGGCAATTCAAGAGGGAAAATCGAGCATCGGCAAACCGGTCATGGGCAAACGTTTACTTGCCCCTGTTCTCACCATCGCCGTTGCCCTTCGGGATGCTAATGGCAAGGTAATTGGTGCCCTTGGCGGAACGACCGAACTGGGCAAACCCAATTTTCTCGACAATATTGTTCAGAGCAGCTACGGCAAAAGCGGTGGCTATTCACTGATTACGCCGCAACACAGGTTGATTGTCACTGCCACCGACAAGAGTCGCGTCATGCAACCGGTGCCCGCACCGGGCCTTAACGCCATGCTCGACCAATACATACAGGGTTATGAAGGCTATGGCATAGCCGTCAGCGCGCGCGGTGTCCCCGAGTTGTCGGCAGCCAAGGCAATTCCGGTGGCGGGATGGTTTGTCATGGCTACGCTGCCAACCCAGGAAGCCTTTGCACCCGTTGAAGCCATGAAGCAGCGTCTGCTGCTCAGTTCCTTCTTTTTCAGTTTGCTTGTTGGTGCATTAACCTGGTGGCTCATCACGCGGATGCTGCGACAGCAGTTGGCCCCGATGCTGACCGCAAGCCGTGCACTGTCCTCACTGGCCAGCGAAGATCAGCCAGTAAAAGCCCTGCCGGTCACCAGCCAGGACGAAATCGGCGAATTGATTGGCGGCTTCAATCGACTTCTGGAGATGTTGAGAAAACGCGAAGAGGCATTGCGCGACAGTGAGTTCTTATTAAGAGAGAGCCAGCGGATTGGACAACTCGGAGGTTGGCACGCAAATCCCATTCACAATTCCGTAA
Source organism: uncultured Thiobacillus sp. (assembly GCA_964623355.1). Taxonomy (GTDB): domain Bacteria; phylum Pseudomonadota; class Gammaproteobacteria; order Burkholderiales; family Thiobacillaceae; genus PFJX01. The sequence goes on from CAZUSF010000398.1 coordinate 1,429, forward strand.
CGTGGACAGAGGGGGTTTATCAGATTGCCGAGTTGCCACTCGACTTCAAGCCTGACCTTCAGACCGCACTTGATGCCTACCTCCCCGATTCGCGTGAGAGGGTTTTGGAAAGCCTGACCCAGGCTATCAAGACAGGCAAAGCTTTCACCATTCAAGTAGAAGTTCGGGGTGCGCAATCGGGGATGCATAAATGGTGCGAATTGCGTGGCTTCCCGCATTACGACTCGGAAGAACGCATCGACTATTTGACTGGGACACTTCAGGATATTAGTGAGCGCAAGCAAGCGGAAACTGAACTCCGGCAGCACCGCGACCATCTGGAAAGACTGGTGGAAGAACGCACCGCCGCGCTTTCCATCGCCAAGGAAGACGCCGAAGCCGCCAGCCGTGCCAAGAGCACCTTCCTCTCCAACATGAGCCACGAACTGCGCACGCCGATGAACGGCGTCATGGGCATGGTCGACATGGCGCTGCGTCGCGCCACCGACCCGCAACAGATCGACTGGCTGAAAAAGAGCAAGAGTTCCGCGCAGCGCTTGCTCGCCGTCATCAACGACATCCTCGACATCTCCAAGATCGAAGCCGATCGCATGACACTCGAAACCGTCAACTTCAAGTTCGGCGAAGTACTGGAAAACCTCTTCAGCCTGCTCGGCAGCAAGGCCGAGGAAAAGCAGATCAAGCTGTTGCTCGATCTGGACCCCGAAGTTCCCCGCCATGTATTCCTCGGCGACCCACTACGCCTCGGCCAGATATTGCTCAATCTCGCTGGCAACGCCCTCAAGTTCACCGATCGTGGCTCGATCACCGTGCGTGTGCGGCAGCTGGATGACTCATCTCCCCTCTCCCCGCGCGGG
>CAZUSF010000399.1:0-2283 GCA_964623355.1 uncultured Thiobacillus sp.
AGAACGAAATCGACCGTTTCAGCCTGGCCATCGACGTCATCGACCGCATCCCGTCGCTGCGCGTCGCCGGCGCCCACGTCAAGGAAAAGCTGCGCGACATGCAGATCGAGTGCCGCAATTACGCCTACGAGAACGGCGTCGATCTGCCGGCGGCAGATGCCTGGGTCTGGCCTTACTGATCAACAACGGAACCCGCCATGTCCGACATCGCCGAAAGAGCCCTGCATACCCGCGCCGCCCGTTCCGAGGAGGCGTTGCGGCGCTCGTTGATCGACAACCTGTTCTACGTCACCGGACGTTCGCTGAAAGATGCGTCGCAGGTCGATTTGTATATCGCACTGGCCCATACCGTGCGCGATCGCATGCTGGAACGCTTCATCAACACGGCGGAGAAATACAAGCAAAGCAACGCCAGAACGGTGTGCTATTTCTCGGCCGAGTTCCTGCTCGGGCCGCACCTGGGCAACAACATTCTCAATCTGGGGCTGCACGACAACCTGGCGAAAGCCCTGCATGCCATGGGACTCGATCTGGACGTGCTGTTGCAGCAGGAACAGGAACCCGGCCTTGGCAACGGCGGCCTCGGGCGGTTGGCTGCGTGTTATCTAGATTCGATGGCGACGCTGGAAATTCCCGCCATCGGCTATGGCATCCGCTACGAATTCGGCTTGTTCGATCAGGTCATCAAGGATGGCTGGCAGGTTGAAGTCACCGATGCCTGGCTGCGCGAGGGCAACCCGTGGGAATTGCCCAATCGCCAGTGTCGCTACCCGGTAAAACTTGGTGGCCACACCGAACACTATGTCGATGATCAAGATCGCGCCCGGGTTCGCTGGGTAGGCGGCACCACGGTGTACGGCGTTGCCTTCGACACACCGATCCTGGGTTTTGGCGTGATCAACGTCAACCTGTTGCGCCTGTGGAAATCGGAAGCGCGCGATACCTTCGACTTCCAGGCCTTCAACGCCGGCGATTACTACGGCGCGGTGGATGACATGGTCGAGGCGGAAAACCTGACCAAAGTGCTCTATCCGAACGACGAGCCGGAGGTCGGCAAGGAACTGCGCCTCAAACAACAGTATTTTTTCGTCTCCTGCTCATTGCAGGATATGGTGCGCATCGCCCTGCGCGATCTGGGCGACCTGGACCGTTTTAGCGAGAAATTTGTCGCTCAACTCAACGACACCCATCCCGCCATCGCGGTGCCGGAGTTGATGCGCCTGCTGATGGACGAGCACGCAATCAACTGGGATCGGGCCTGGGAAATCACCCGAAACTGCTTCGCTTACACCAATCACACGCTGTTGCCGGAAGCGCTGGAAACCTGGCCGCTGGACCTGTTCCAGCGCATCCTGCCGCGCCATCTGGAAATCATCTACCAGATCAACCACCTCTTTCTCGATGAAGTACGGCTGCGCTTTTTCGGTGACGAGGAACGCCTGATGCGCATGTCGCTGATCGCCGAAGGGCAGATGCAGCGGGTACGCATGGCGCATCTGGCCGCCGTCGGCAGCTTCGCCATCAACGGCGTCGCGGCGCTGCACAGCCAGTTGTTGCAAGAAACCGTGATGCGCGATTTCTTCGAACTCTGGCCGGAAAAATTCAGCAACAAAACCAACGGCGTCACCCCGCGCCGCTTTATCGCGCTGGCGAATCCGCCGCTGGCGGAACTGATCGAGACGACCATCGACGGCGACTGGTTGCGCAATCTGGAGTCACTGAAGCGGCTGCAACCTTATGCCGACGACGCCGGTTTCAGAGCGCGCTGGCGCGAGGTCAAGCTGAGCGCCAAGCGCAGACTGTCCGATCATATCGGCAAGACACTGGGCATCTCGCTTGACCCCGCTTCGCTGTTCGACATCCAGGCCAAGCGCATTCACGAATACAAGCGCCAGCATCTCAACCTGCTGCACATCATCAGCCTTTACTGCCGCCTTAAAAACAGCCCGAACCTGGAGATCACGCCGCGCACCTTCATCTTCGGTGGCAAGGCCGCGCCGGGTTATCACATGGCCAAGCTGATCATCAAACTGATCCATGCAGTAGCCGAGGTCGTGAACCGCGATCCGCAGGTCAACCAGACGCTGAAAGTCGTCTTCGTGCCCGACTTCAATGTCCAGAACGCCCAGCGCATCTACCCCGCCGCCGACCTCTCCGAGCAGATTTCCACCGCCGGCAAGGAAGCCTCCGGCACCGGCAACATGAAATTCTCGATGAACGGCGCGCTGACCATCGGCACACTGGACGGCGCCAATGTGGAAATCCGGGAAGCGGTGGGCGAGG
>CAZUSF010000400.1:0-2249 GCA_964623355.1 uncultured Thiobacillus sp.
TCGCCGCGACGCATGATCCGCGCCATGCCGAGAATGCCGTTCATCGGCGTGCGAATCTCATGGCTCATATTGGCCAGGAATGCGCTCTTTGCCAGGTTTGCCTGTTCCGCTGCCTCCTTGGCCGCAGCCAGCGTGAGTTCGGCCCGGCGCCGCATGACGATGCGCCAAAGGTCTTCGCCGATCAGCTGCAGCTGGTGTACGTCGGAATCATCGTAGTCGCTGGCTTTGTTGCCGACGCCGAACAGCACGCGCACTGTGCCGTTCTCCAGGATCGGCACGCCAAGATGCCGCACCAGGTGGGCGTGGCCGGTTGGATAGCCTTTGCGATGCGGCATGTTCTGGTAGTCGTTATGCATGACGGGGTGATGCGTGCGTACCGTGTCCGCCCAGATGCCGGCCTGTGAGACCGGATAGTGCTGGTCATGGACGGCGGTGCAGTATTTGAGGGTGTCCGCCGACCAGGTATAGAGCTCTAGCGTTTCCTCGTTTTCGTTGACCAGATGCAGGTAGCCGATTGTGCTGCCGGTCAAACGTACCGCTTCCTCGATGCCCATCTGCAGCAGTTCGCGTTCGCCCAGTTGGCCGGCCTGCTGGCTCATTTCGAACATCGCTTTCAGGCGCAGGTCGCTGATCAGCAAGTGACGGTTGGCCGCTTCCAGTTCCGCTGTGCGGGCCGCGACCATGGCTTCCAGATTGCGCCGGTGTTGTTCTAGTTCCGCCAGCAAACGCTTGTGCTCGCTGATGTCGGCCCAGACCGCAACCGCATGGCGGCGGCCATGCAGTTCAATGATGGTCAGGCTGACCTTGACATCAATGAAACGCCCATCCTTGCGCCGGTGTTTGGTCTCGAAACGAAGTTCCCGCCCGGCTTGGACGTCCGCCACCAGGGCGCGGGTCTGGGCTTCCGGATGTTCCGCCTGGATGTCGAATACGCGGAGCCGCGCATATTCCTCGCGGGTATAGCCGAGCAGGTTACAGGCGGCGTCGTTGAACTCGACGAAGCGGAAGGTCTCTAGGTCAGCCAATTCGATGGCATCTCCGGCCTGAGTGACGATGGCGCTGTAGACGGCTTCCCGCTCACGCAGCTTGTTGGCGTTTCGTTTCAGCCGGAGTTGAATCATGCCAATCAACAAGAGGACGAAAAGCGTCAGCGCCGATGAGGTGATCGCTGTTGTTCGCCAGGTTTTGAATTGCTCATGCGCTCCACGTCCGACAAGCACGTAAAAAGGGAAGTCGCTGACGGTCTGGAACGCGAATATGCGATCAACCGCGTCAGTTTTTCCGATGTAACGGATGATGCCTTCCTTCTCGCCCGCCTTGATTCGCAGATAGGGCGGAGTCTGCTGCGCGGGTTGGTTGATTTCCTTGGCTACGATCGGCCAGCGCACGACCAGGCGGCTATCGTCGCTGCGGCGAATGCTCACCATGCCGCTGTCTCCGACGCGTATTTGAGAAAACAGACTGGAAAAATAATCCAGATTGATCGGGGTTGCGACCACGCCGAGGAATCCACCGGCAGGACTCAGGATCGCCTGATAGGCAATCATGCTGGGGAGTTTGTTGGTCTTGTTCAGCAGCGCTTCGGAGAAATGCAGGCCTGGCTTGGGGTGTTGCTTGATCTGCTGAAAGAATGCGCGATCCGCGATGTTGATTGCGGTCATTTGGCGGTCGCTGCTGAAAATGATTTGCCCATCGGCATTAAAAGCGCGATATGCCCGTACTTCTGGAAAGTCACTGACCAGGGCGGCCAGTGTTTGATGGATTTTTTGCTTTTCTGCGGTTGATATTTCGCTGGAGAAAGCGTCAGCGACTAGATGCGACGCGATGTATTCAGAGTTCGAAGCAATTCGCCGCAGTGTTGAATCGACTTGATTGGAGAGCACCCTGGCTTCATTGAAGGAGGTGACCTCGATGGTGTTTTCGGTCTGTGTATAGGTCAGTTTCAGAAAGTAACCGAGCAGAACGCTGATCAGAACAGCAAACGCAAGAAAATACACCAGATAGGACGGCTGGCCATTTTTGTGGCTAGCGACTGGATTTGATGAAACTGGCGGTTTCATGGTGGGTTGAGTCGGTTGGAAATGTATTTTGGGCAGCGCAAGGCGAACTTTACGCTGCCCGGCTGCCTTTCTGATGAAGAAGTCAGATCAATCCTCCCGCCGCAACTGCGGGAACAGGATCACGTCGCGGATGCTCGGCGAATCGGTCAACAGCATGATCAGGCGGTCGATGCCGATGCCTTCACCGGC
>CAZUSF010000401.1:0-2240 GCA_964623355.1 uncultured Thiobacillus sp.
CCGCCGTAGGTGTCGACGATGATCTTGCGGCCGGTGAGGCCGGCGTCGCCGTGCGGGCCGCCGATTTCGAACACGCCGGTCGGGTTGACCAGGTATTTGATGTCGCCCTTGATCATCTCCTTCGGCAGCACCGGCAGGATGATGTCTTCGATGATGGCGTCGATCGCGGCCTGCTTCATGCGCTTGCCGCCGTTGATGGCTTCGGCCATTTCCGGGCTGTGCTGGGTGGACAGCACGACGGTATCGATGCTGTCCGGCTTGCCGTCGATGTAGCGCAGGGTGACTTGCGATTTGGCGTCCGGGCGCAGCCAGGGCAGGCGGCCATCCTTGCGCAACATGGCCTGGCGTTCAACCAGACGATGCGACAGGTAGATCGGCATTGGCATCAGCGAGTCGGTTTCGTCGCAGGCGTAGCCGAACATCAGACCCTGGTCGCCGGCGCCCTGGTCGAGGTTGTCGTCATAGGCGCGATCGACGCCCTGGGCGATGTCGGCGCTTTGCTGGCCGTAGCAGACATGTACCGAGCAGCCATCGGCATCGAAGCGCAGGTTCGGGTCGGCGTAGCCGATGCTGCGGATAGTTTCACGCGCAACCTTGGCGTAATTGACGTTGGCATTGGTGGTGATTTCGCCGGCCAGGACGACCAGGCCGGTGCTCACCAGGGTCTCGGCGGCGATGCGGGAATGCTTGTCCTGCGCCAGGATGGCGTCGACGATGGCATCGGAAATCTGGTCGGCGACCTTGTCCGGATGGCCTTCAGAGACGGATTCGGAAGTGAAAAAGTAATTTTTGCTCATGTGAAACTCCTGTTTGCTTCCCCAATCAAGTTCGGCGTGACCGACTCCGGGGACAGGAGCTGGACGCTTTAGCTGAATTTATATCCCGCCCGCAAGTTGTCTGGATTAACGCGGCGGCTTGATAATTCTAGGGGTCCGCCTTCCTTCAGGTCAAACCCGCCTTGCTTTTATTTCTCCGCATCTTTGCGTTGCTGCCTTTGCCATTGGTGCATTTTCTTGGCGTGTTGCTGGGTTTGCTGAGTTTGCTGCGGCCGCGGCATCGCCAGATCATCGCCAATAATCTGCGCCAGGCCGGCCTGTATTCACCTGGGTTGCTGATTCGCGCGGCAATCGAGTGGGGCAAAGGTATGGCCGAACTGGCGCCGATCTGGGTGCGTCCGCTTGCGACAGTCACCGGTTGGGTGCGCGAGGTGCGCGGCTGGGAGCATGTCGAAGCCGCGCGTGCGGCGGGCAAGGGGCTGATCGTGCTGGGGCCGCATCTGGGTTGTCTGGAGTTGGCCGGCCTGTATCTGGCGGCGCGCTTGCCGATCACCGCGCTGTATCGGCGGCCGCGCCAGGCCTGGGCGCATACGTTGATGCAGGCCGGCCGCAACCGGGGACAGGCGAAGATGGTGGAGCCGAATCTGGGCGGCGTGCGTGCCTTGTTGACCGCGCTGAAACACAATGAAGCGGCCTGGGTGCTGCCGGACCAGAAGGCAAACAAGGGCGAGGGCGCCTGGATGCCGATGTTCGGCCGCTGGGCATATATGCCGACGTTGCTCTATCGTTTGGCCGCGTCGTCGGGGGCGAAGCCCTTGCTGTTTTATTGCAAGCGGCTGAGCTGGGGGCGCGGCTATCGTCTGGTCATCGAACCGTTGCCGATGTTGCCGACTGACACCGGGGCCGCGATGCGGATCGTCAATCGCGCTCTAGAGGCGTCTGTGGCGCAAATACCCGAACAATATCTTTGGAGTTATCGCTTGCACCGCATTTACGATGATGAAACTCCGCCAACGGAGGGCCCCCCGCAATGAGACGTCTGGGTATCGCGCTACTGTGGTTGAGCTGGCGACTGCTGCCGGCGCGCGCGTTGGGCGCTGCTGGAGCGCTGCTGGGCATACTGCTTTATTGGGTCGCCGGGGAAAGACGCCGGATCGCCGCGACCAATTTGCGGCTGTGTTTTCCCGAATTGAGCGAGCTGGCGCGCGATCAACTGCTGCGCCGGCATTTCCGCGCCCTCGGCCGCGCCAGCTTGCAGGAAACGGTGTCATGGTGGGGCAGTCGCGCCGAGGTGGATGGCCTTACCCGGTTTGAGGGGCTGGAACACCTGACACCGCATCTGGGCAAGCCGCTGATCCTGTTTGCGCCGCATTTCGTTGGTGTCACCATTGGCGGCGTGCGGGTTACCTCCGAGTTCGCGCCGGTGGTGACCTTGAATGCGCAGATCAAGAATCCGTATATCCA
>CAZUSF010000402.1:0-2231 GCA_964623355.1 uncultured Thiobacillus sp.
GGTCGAGCAGGCGAATGGTGACCGGGCGCGGCGCCATCACCTTGAAGATGCCGACAAAGTCGGCGCGCTGGATCGGCAGCAGTTTGTTGAGCGCAACCTGACGGTCACCAATGGTATCGGCGACGATCATTTCGACCACGATGGGCAGGCGTTCGGTGGCGTTGAACATCCGCTCGGTGCGGCACAGGCCGATGCCCATGGCGCCGAACCTGAGTGAGCGCTCGGCGTCATGCGGCGTGTCGGCGTTGGCCATCACCTTCAGCTTTGCCATCTCGTCGGCCCAGGACAGCAGGGTGTCGAGTTCGGCCGAGAAATCGGCTTCGATCATCGCCACTTCACCCAGGTAGACGTTGCCGGTGGTGCCATCCAGCGTGATCACCGCGCCTTCGCCGAACACCTTGTCGCCGACGATGGCCTGGCGGGTGTGAACATCGACATGAATGCCTTCGGCGCCGGCGACGCAGGGTTTGCCCATGCCGCGCGCGACCACCGCGGCGTGCGAGGTCTTGCCGCCGCGGCTGGTGAGAATGCCCTGCGAGGCGAAGAAGCCGTGAATGTCTTCCGGCTTGGTTTCTTCCCGCACCAGGATGACCTTCTCGCCGGCGCGACCGAGTTTTTCGGCGCGGTCGGCATCGAACACGGCGATGCCGGAGGCCGCGCCGGGTGACGCCGGCAAGCCTTTCGCCACCGGCCTGGCGCCGGCTTTCGGGTCGAGACGCGGGAACAGCAGTTGTTCCAGCAATTCCGGCTGGATGCGCATCAACGCCTGGGTCTTGTCGATCAAACCGTCCTGCATCATTTCCACCGAGGTGCGCACCAGCGCGGTCGCGTTCATCTTGCCGTTGCGGGTTTGCAGGCAATACAGCACACCTTTCTCGATGGTGTACTCGAAGTCCTGCACTTCCTGATAATGGCTTTCGAGCTGATTGCGCAGGTTGAGCAGTTGCCGGTACAGGTCCGGCATTTCCTTTTCCAGTTCCGCCACCGGCTTCGGCGTCCGAATCCCAGCCACCACATCCTCGCCCTGCGCGTTGGTCAGGTATTCGCCGAACATCACGTTCTCGCCGGTGCCGGGGTCGCGGGTGAAGCCGACGCCGGTCGCCGAATCATCGCCCATGTTGCCGAATACCATCGCCACCACGTTGACTGCGGTGCCGTTGGCCATCGCCGGGGTGATCTTGAATTCGCGCCGGTAATCCACCGCGCGTTTGCCGCCCCAGGAGTTGAACACCGCCTTGATGGCGATTTCGAGTTGCTGGTACGGATCGGTGGGGAAGGGATGGCCGGTGTGGTTTTGCACCACTTCCAGGAAACGTTCGGCGATCTCGCTCAGATCGCGCGCCGACAAACCGACATCGTGCTTGACGCCGGCCTTCTGCTTCACCGCCTCGAACTCGGCGTCGAACAATTCTTCCGGTACCGCGAGGGCGACCTTGCCGAACAACTGGATGAAGCGGCGATAGGCATCATTCGCAAAACGCTCGTTGCCGGTCTGCGCGATCAGGCCTTGCAGCGTGTCCGGGTTGAGGCCGAGGTTGAGGATGGTATCCATCATGCCCGGCATCGACATCGCCGAGCCGGAACGCACCGAAACCAGCAACGGATTCTCGCGGCCACCGAAGACCTTGCCGCTGGCGGTCTCGACGCGACCGAGTTGCAGCCGCACTTCATCCATCACCCCGGCTGGCAGCGCGTGCTGCACATCGTCCAGATAGGCCAGGCAGGCCTGGGTGGTGATGACAAAACCTGGTGGCACATTCAAGCCGATCTGGGTCATTTCGCACAGATTCGCGCCCTTGCCGCCCAACAGATGTTTGTTCTTGCCGTCGCCTTCGCTGAAGGCATAAACCCACTTGATAGACATCTTTCTCTCCCGGTTGTTTTGCCATGCACTGGCAAAACGTAAGGATCGCATATCGACGCTTGGCGAGTCAGCCCCGGGTGGTGTCAGCTTGGGGCGACTTGGGGCGACTTGGGTTGACTTATCGCCGCATGGTTCGTTGTCCGGATTTCTGGTCGAATAGACCTCTTTTCGGCCAACTGCGTTTGATGATCTCTTCACCCACCCTGGTGTTGTTCAATTACGACTGGGACCGTAGCGGTTTTGCCCGTTGGCGGGACGCGTTTCCAATGCACAGCGCCGGCTTCGACCTGTTCAGCTTCCCCAGCAATGCGCATCTGGCGTTTTTCGACATTGACCGCTTTGTCGCCCGTCTGGCGCGCCAGGCGAA
>CAZUSF010000403.1:0-2230 GCA_964623355.1 uncultured Thiobacillus sp.
GACCGGTGGCGAAGCGGGTGCGCGCGGTGTCGATGTCCATCACTTCTTCGGCGGTGACGCGCATGCCGCCGGAATAGCTGTCATCGCGCGCATTGCCGGCGACGATCAGCAGCGCGTCTTCCTTCAGCAGCGCCTTGTTGCCATCGAACAGTTCGCCAAACACGGCGATTTCAAGCTGCGCGCTGCGATCATCCAACACGATGCTGGCCATCTTGCCGCGCCGGGTCATCTGGATGCGCATGCTGGCGATGGTGCCAGCCATCAGTTGCAGTTCTCGCTGTGGCTTGACGTCCTTCAATGAACGATCGACCAGGCCCTTCAACGCGGCGCGGTCGGCGTCGAACGGATGGCCGGACAGGTACAAGCCGAGCGCGGCTTTCTCCTGGATCAGGCGTTCCTTCAGGCCCCATTCCGCCGCCTTGACCAGATCCGGCGGCGTTTGTGCTTCGACATCGCCGAACAGCGAGTCCTGCGCGGCATTGGCGTGCTGGTTTTCGGCCCATTCCATGGCCAGGCCGACGCTCATCAGCGCGGCATTGCGGTTGGGATGCAGCGTGTCGAAACCACCGGAACGAATCAGCGCTTCGATCACGCGGCGATTGACAATGCGCTTGTCCACGCGGCGACAGAAATCGAACAGACTTGTGAACGCGCCGCCCCCGGGTTTGCCAACCTCGCGCGCGGCCAGAATGCATTTGATCGCGCCCTCGCCGGTGCCCTTCACCGCGCCCAGGCCGTAGCGCACCTGTTTGCGGTCCACCGGCACGAAGCGGAAGCCGGATTGATTGACGTCCGGCGGCAGGATGGCGATGCCGTTCCTGATCGCGTCATCGACAAAAATCTTGACGCTGTCGGTGTCGTCCATGTCGGCCGACAGGGTGCCGGCCATGTAGGCGGCGGTGTGGTGCGCCTTCAGCCAGGCGGTCTGGTACGAGACCACGGCGTAGGCGGCGGTGTGCGATTTGTTGAAGCCGTATTCGGCGAACTTTTCCATCAGGTCAAACAGCTTCATCGCCAGTTGCGGGTCGTAACCCTTCTTTGCCGCGCCTTCGGCCATGATGCTGCGATGCTTGGCCATTTCCTCGGCCTTCTTCTTGCCCATCGCGCGGCGCAGCAGGTCGGCGCCGCCCAGCGTGTAGCCGCCGATGATCTGCGAAATCTGCATCACCTGTTCCTGATAGACGATGACGCCGTAGGTCGGCTCCAGACATTCCTTCAGGTCGGGGTGGAAGTAGTCGATGCTCTGCTTGCCCTTCTTGCGCAGGATGAAGTCATCCACCATGCCGGAACCGAGCGGACCCGGCCGGTACAGCGCCAGCACGGCGATGATGTCTTCGAAGCGGTCCGGTTCCAGCTTGGTCAGCAGCTTCTTCATGCCGTCCGATTCCAGCTGGAAGATCGCCGTGGTGTTGGCTTTCTTCAGGATGTCGTAGGCCGCCTTGTCGTCCAAAGGCAGCATTTCAAGATTCACGTCCCAGGATGGATCAAGCAGTTTGATGTAGCGCACCGCCCAGTCGATGATGGTCAGGTTGCGCAGGCCCAGGAAGTCGAACTTGACCAGGCCGACCTTCTCCACGTCGTCCTTGTCGAACTGCGACACCACCGAATCGGACCCCTCGACGTTGTACAGCGGACAGAAATCGGTCAGCTTGCCCGGCGCGATCAGCACACCGCCAGCGTGGGTGCCGATATTGCGCGACAGTCCTTCCAGCTTGCGCGCCAGGTCGAACAGTTCCTTAACCTCTTCTTCCTGCTCGTAACGCGCCTTCAGTTCCGGCACCTGTTCCATCGCCTCGTCGAGCGACACGTTCTTGCCCGGCTGGTTGGGGATCAACTTGGAAATCTGATCGCAGAAGGTGTAGCTCAGGTCCAGCACGCGGCCGACATCGCGCACCACCGCGCGCGCCGCCATGGTGCCAAAGGTGGCAATCTGCGACACCGCATCAGCGCCGTATTTGTCGCGCACGTATTCGATGACGCGGCCGCGCCCGTCCTGGCATAAGTCGACGTCGAAGTCGGGCATGGACACCCGTTCAGGGTTAAGAAATCGCTCGAACAACAGCGCGTAAGCCAATGGATCCAAATCAGTAATTCCGATCGAGAACGCCACCAGCGAACCCGCACCCGAACCCCGCCCCGGCCCCACCGGCACGCCGTTGTGCTTGCCCCAGTTGATGAAGTCTGCCACGATCAGGAAGTAGCCGGGGAAGCCCATCTGGATGATGGTGTT
>CAZUSF010000404.1:0-2224 GCA_964623355.1 uncultured Thiobacillus sp.
AACTGAGCCGCTATGCCGATCGCGTCGACCTCGATCCGGAGGCGTTGAATCTGGCTGAACAACGCATCACCGCGGTGCAGACCGCCGCGCGAAAATTTCGCCTGCGGCCGGAGGAGATTCCCGATCATCTCGCCACCACTCGCAGCCAGTTGCAGCAACTTGGCGCAGCCACCGATCTGGCCGCCCTGGCGGCTGCGGAAGCGGTAGCGGAGAAAGACTATCGCCGCTTGGCGCAATTACTGTCGCAAAAACGCCTGGCGGCGGCGAGCAAGCTGGATCAGGCGGTGAGCGCCGCGATGCAGCAATTGTCGATGCAGGGCGGCTGCTTCGAAACCGGTCTGGTGAGTCGAGACGCCGCTGCGTCTGGCCTGGAAGAAGTCGAATTCCGCGTCTCGCCGCATGCCGGGCAAGGCGTCAAGCCGCTCGCAAAAACGGCTTCCGGCGGCGAGCTGTCGCGTATTGGCCTGGCTTTGCAGACGGTGCTTTCGGGTACTTCTGGCGCGCCAACCCTGTTGTTCGACGAGGTCGATAGCGGCATCGGCGGCGGCGTCGCAGAAATTGTTGGCCGCTTGCTCGCCGAACTGGGCGGCTCGCGGCAAGTGCTTTGTGTGACGCATTTGCCGCAGGTGGCGGCGCGCGCGGCGCGACACTATCAGGTTAGCAAGCAGAATCGCGACGGGCGTGCCGTGTCACAAGTCGGTTTATTGAGCCATCAACAGCGTATCGAGGAAATCGCGCGCATGTTGGGCGGCGTCAAACTGACCGACGCAACACGCGCGCATGCCGAGGAAATGCTGGTCGTCGGCTAAGGTCGCCGCGGCTAATTTCTGTTTATTTCTTCTCGCGGTGCGGACAATTCTTGCGTTCGCATTCAACGTAAAGATGCAGCGCATGTTCGGCCAGCTTGAAGCCATGTTTCTTCGCAATGGCATGCTGGCGACGCTCGATTTCTTCGTCGTAAAACTCTTCCACATGGCCGCATTGCAGGCAAAGCAGGTGATCGTGATGGCCGCCCCGATTAAGTTCGTAAACCGCTTTGTCATTGTCGAAGTGATGCCGAATCAGAATGCCGGCATGTTCAAACTGGGTCAGTACGCGGTACACCGTGGCGAGGCCGACATCGACGCTATCGGTCATCAACAGACGATACACATCGTCGGCGGTCAGATGGCGCTGATCGGTTTGTTCGAACAGGGCGAGGATTTTCAGGCGTGGACCGGTGACTTTCAGGCCCAGGGTCTTGAGTTGATCGGTGCTGGTCATGTTGGCTGTCGGCTATGAGTGGCGGAGTGATGCGCGCTATCATAGCGCGGCTTTCGACCTGACCAACTATTGACACCGCTCATGCGCCTTTTTCCCTGGATACTCCTCGCTCTGTTGGCCGGTTGCGGCTCATTGTCCAACCCCATCGATCGCATCAAACCCCACAAAATCGATATTCCGCAGGGTAATGTCCTGACCCAGGAAATGCTCGATAAACTCAAGCCTGGTATGACGCCTTCGCAAGTGCGCTTCATCCTGGGCACGCCATTGATCGTCGATCCCTTCCATAACAACCGCTGGGACTATGTTTACCGCCTGGAGAAGGAAGGCAAAGTGGTGGAGAACCGGCGGATTACGGTGATTTTTGAAGATGAGCGCCTGAAGCTGTTGCAAGGCGATGTGTTACCCAAACCAGAGCATCCGGCAGGGGACACCAAAGGGAGCAAGAAATGATCAAGGTTGCGATTGCCGGCATTTCCGGTCGCATGGGCCGCACCCTGCTGGAAGCGGTGCTGGCGGCGCCGGATCTGAAATTGCATGCCGCCCTGGATCGTGATGGCAGTGCCAGCCTCGACACTGATGCCGGTGCGCTGGTCGGCACGGCGCTGCAGATCAAGGTCAGCGCGGATGTTGACACCGCGTTGATCGGCGCCGATGTGCTGATCGATTTCACCCGACCGGAAGCCACGTTGCATCACCTTGATGTCTGCCTTGAACGCAAGGTGGGGATGATCATCGGCACTACCGGCTTCGATGCCGCCGGCAAGGCCGCGATCGAACAGGCGGCAAAACAGATTCCCATCGTGTTCGCGCCCAACATGAGTGTCGGCGTCAATCTGGCGTTGAAGTTGCTGGACATGGCGGCGCGCGTGCTGGATGACGAGTTCGATATCGAGATTGTTGAAGCGCATCACCGGCACAAGGTCGATGCGCCTTCCGGCACCGCGTTGCGGATGGGCGA
>CAZUSF010000405.1:0-2215 GCA_964623355.1 uncultured Thiobacillus sp.
TAACGGCCGGCGGCGTTCTATGGGTGCGTCCTCAACACGTGCTGACCAGTCAATCACCACTTTGAGATTCGCGCACAATTCACCCCTGCGTGACTAAAAAGCAAGGAAACAGCAATGTCGCTTTCTCCTCAAGATAAACGCACGCCTGCGCCGATCCCCAGCGACAAGGCAGATATTCGCGCCTGGCTGGTGGTCGGCGTCCTCCTCCTCAACGCGATCCTGATCGCCGTAACGGTCGAGCAGTTGTTGTCTTCCCGTGAGCGGACTTTTAACGATGTCCGCAACACGACGAGCAATCTGTCGGCGCTGGTCGAGGGTAATCTGGCTGACACGGCACGCAGCTTTGATCAGGCGCTAGCCAACATCGTCGATTCTCTGGAGCGCATGCAGCGCAACCGCGACTGGCGAGACGATGAAATCGAAGTCCTGCTCGAAAGCCACAACCGCCGCCTTCCGGAAGCCGAGGCTTTTCGACTGACCGATGCAAAAGGCGATGTACTTTGGGGAAAGGGGGTGGACCGCAAATCACGCGTCAATTTCGCCGACCGCGATTATTTCCAGCGACACCTGGAAGCACCCGGCCAGCACATGTTGATCACCGAACCGATCCAAGCGCGTGTTCAGAAGACCTGGGCCATCGTCTTTTCACGTTCCTATCGCACGCCTGACGGTCAATTTGCCGGCGTCGTCGCCGCCGCCTTGCCGGTTGGCCATTTGACCCAACAGCTCGCCGAGCTCGACATCGGCCCGCACGGCTCGGCGGTGATCCGCCATGAGAATCATGCGCTGGTAACGCGCCATCCGCCGGCCGAAGGCCCAGGCGGGCAAGTCGGCAGCAAGAAGGTTTCGCCTGAATTCGCTGCACTACTCGCTTCCGGCGTCACCAGTGGCAATTTTCATACCCCGCAGGCGCCGGATGGCTTCGAGCGCACCTACGGATTCAGCCGCATCCAGAACACGCCGATGATCGTCAATATCGGCATGGCGCCGCAGGACTATCTTGAGCCATGGTATCGGGAAGTGCGCAATCAGGCCCTGATCCTGGCCGCGTTTTTCCTTCTCAGCGTAACGGGCGCCTGGCTGATTGATCGCTTCTGGCGACAACACCAGCGCGATTACGCGCGGCTGCTTTCGAGCGAAGATCGCTTCTCCCGCGTCTTCCGATCGAGTCCGATCGCCGCCTCGCTGGCAACATTCAAGGATGGCCGCTTTCTCGAAGTCAACGACAACTACACACGCTATTTTGGCTGGTCGACAGACGAGATGATTGGCCATACCTCGGTCGAGATCGGCTTGTGGCCGGACGAAGCCAGCCGTTTGCGCTGGGTCGATGCCCTCCAACGCGATGGCCGGGTCATCGACTGGGAAACCTCCTGGCAGCACCGTAACGGCGCACGACGCCAAGTGAGCATCTCTGCCGAAACCATCGAGGTCAGGGGAGAGCCCTGCATTCTGGCCTATGTGCAGGACATTACCGAACGCAAGAGCAGCGAAGCCGAGCTTGAAACGCACCGCGACCATCTCGAGCGGATCGTCCTGGAGCGCACCGCAGAGCTTGAGAACGCGCGCAACATGGCGGAAGCCGCCAATGAGGCGCTGCTGCTCAATGAGAAGCGCTTCATATCGCTGCTGACGCTGGGGCAAAGCGCTACCGGATTACGCGAGCATGAGTTGTTGCAATTGGGACTGGAAGAAGCCCAGCGCCTGACTCAGAGCGAGGTCGCTTATCTGCACTTCATTAACGACGATCAGGAAACCATCGAATTGGTGACCTGGAGCGCCAGCACCCTGAAACACTGTACCGCGGCCCACGACAGCCACTACCCGGTGGCCCAGGCCGGCATCTGGGCGGATACCGTGCGCCTCAAGCGACCGGCCATCCATAACGACTACCCTCACATGGAGGGACGCCGAGGCTATCCGGAAGGACACTTCCCCCTGGCACGCCATGTCGGCGTGCCCGTCCTGGAGGGCACGCAGGTACGCATGGTGCTGGGCATTGGCAACAAACCCGTGCCTTACGACAACGCCGATGTGCTGCAACTGCAATTGATTGGCGACAACCTGTGGAAGATGGTCAGCCTGCAGCGCGCCATGGCGTCGCTCGAACAAGCCCGCGATCAGGCCGAAGCCGCCAACCGCGCCAAGAGCAGTTTTCTTGCCAACATGTCGCACGAGATCAGGACGCCGCTCAACGCCATCATCGGTCTCTCGC
>CAZUSF010000406.1:0-2205 GCA_964623355.1 uncultured Thiobacillus sp.
TGCGGAGAGCAGCCATTACCGCCCTACGGCTGCTGCTGCCTCGGTTCGGTCAACCTGACACGCTTCGTGCGGCAGGCTTTCAACGATGCGGCCAGTTTCGATTTCGACGGCCTGGCGCGCGTGTTGCCGGTGTGCGTGCGGGCGCTGGACAACGTGCTCGACCTGACTGCCTGGCCGCTGGAAAAGCAGCGCGTCGAGGCGCACAACAAGCGCCGTGTCGGACTCGGCTTTACCGGTCTGGGCGATACCCTGGTGATGCTCGGACTGCGTTACGACACGCCGGAAGCGTTGGCTTTTTCGACCAAGGTCGCGGAATTCATGCGCGATCATGCTTACCTCGCCTCGGTTGAACTCGCTCGCGAGCGCGGTGCATTCCCGTTGTTCAATGCGGATCTCTATCTTTCCGGCGGCAGCTTCGCCAGCCGGCTGCCCAACGAGATCAAGGATGCCATCCGCGCGCACGGCATGCGCAACTCGCACCTGCTGTCCATCGCCCCCACCGGCACCATCTCGTTGGCCTTTGCCGACAACGCCAGCAACGGCATCGAGCCGCCGTTCTCCTGGGCCTACACGCGCAAGAAACGCGAAGCGGATGGCGGCTGGAAGGAATATCAGGTGGAAGACCACGCCTGGCGGCTGTTTCGCGAGCAGGGCGGCGATGTCGCCAACATGCCGGCCGCCTTCGTCACCGCGCTGGAAATCTCCGCCACCGCGCACATGAACGTGGTTGCCGCCGTCGCGCCGTATGTCGATTCGGCGATTTCGAAAACGGTCAACGTACCGGTCGACTATCCCTATACCGAGTTCGAAGGGCTCTATTTCGCTGCCTGGAAAGCCGGCCTGAAAGGCCTCGCCACCTATCGCCCGAATGCCGTACTGGGCAGCGTGCTGTCCACCACGCCGGTTACGCCAGATGCTTCCAGTGCTGCGAGCAATGCCAAAGCACCACAGGATTTCGAACTCTCCGACGTCAACCGCCGCATCGAAATCAAGGCGCTGCCGGCGCCGGTGCTGGAAAGCCTGAAATGGCCCGGCCGACCAAAACTCGCCAGCGGCAACCCGGCCTGGTGCTACATGATCGACAGCGACTGCGGCAGCTTCGCGCTGTTCGTCGGGCACACTGAAAGCGACGGCCAGGCCTGGCCGTTCGAAGTCTGGGTCAATGGCGCCGAACAACCGCGTGGACTCGGGGCGATCGCCAAGACCTTGTCGATGGACATGCGCGCCAACGATCGCGGCTGGCTGAAACTGAAGCTCGACACGCTGGCGAAAACGCGCGGTGACGACAGTTGCGCCATCGCCTTCCCGCCGAGTGGCGAATCCCGCCTGATGCCAAGTATGGTCGCTGCGGTCGCGCAATTGCTGCGCTGGCGGCTGGAAGACCTGAATGCGCTCGATGGTGCGAGTGAAACACCGGTGCTTGATGCGCTGTTCTCGCACAAGGAACCGAAAACCGGCACCGATGGCACGCTGTCCTGGACCGTCGATGTGCTCAACCCGCACACCGGCGACGACTTCGTCCTCGGCCTGAAGGAAATCACCCTGCCGGACGGCGTCACCCGGCCGTATTCGGTCTGGCTCTCCGGCGAATACCCGCGTTCGCTCGACGGCCTGTGCAAACTGCTCTCGCTCGACATGCGCGTGATGGACCCGGCCTGGATCGGCATGAAACTGCGCAAACTGCTGAACTACCCGGAACCGCTGGGCGACTTCATGGCCTTCCTGCCCGGCAGCGCGAAACAGACCAACTGGCCATCCACCATCGCCTACCTCGCCCGCCTGATCATCCACCGCTACGCCATGCTCGGCATCCTCACCGAAGACGGCCTGCCGGTGAAGGAAATGGGCATCCTGCAAACCCCTGCCCTGCCGCCCTCCGCCAGCGGCGAACCGGCCAAAGTCATCATGACCGGATCGGTCTGCAAGGAATGCGGCAACGCCACGGTGATCAAAAAAGATGGCTGTGATTTCTGTACTGCGTGCGGTGCAGTGGGAGCGTGCGGGTGAGGGGGGCGAATTTCGGTACTCCCCCATAAGCTGAGACCGATTCGGTATTTTTGCGGTTAGGTGCAACCAAGCAACTCAACCCCGATGGCTAGAAATGGCGTTGGGGTTTGTCCAATTCTTGATCACCAATCGGCGGTCGTGCGGCCATCCAACCCCAGCCCGCCAGTCCGTATCAAGACTGTCTTGTGACGAGATCGC
>CAZUSF010000407.1:0-2195 GCA_964623355.1 uncultured Thiobacillus sp.
TGATCAGGCGGTCAGGAATCAAGCGGTCGGGTTCAAGCATGGTCACAAGTCTAGGGAAGGGTTTTCAATCGTCATGCTGCGCGACAGGCCGAATCTCTTGGTCGCCACGTTATAAAACTCTTGCAACACCTGCGTGCTGATCACGGCCTGGCCCGCCATGTACAAACCACGCATCAGCTCGGCAGCCACAGGGCGCTTGTTCGTCATTTCTGGGTCGATGAGGTACAGAAAAATATTGGAATCGATAAAAGCAGACATGGCGTTGGCAACCCCGGCTACTTCCTGTCCCACTTCGCCATACGCTCTTCATAAATCTCTTCTCGGTTCCACTTCCAGCCCTCGGGTTTCACCGCCTTGGCCGCCAGGGCGTCGAATTTCCGATTCATTTCCTCCACCAACTTGGCGCGCTCCGCCTGTTCCGCGTCATTGCTTTTGGTGACCAAACCTTCCAGATATTCACGCACCATAGCATTCACCGAGGTGTCGTGTTGCACGGCATACAAGCGGCTTTGCTTGAGCAGATCATCATCAATGCTAAGGGTGAGATTGGCCATGGCAAGGCTCCGGGGTTGAAACTGTAATCAGTGTGGCACGGGATATGTGCAACACGGGGTGATCGCAATGTGTCGGAAATTTTTACACTTTGGAAAGATTTTCCTGTTGACGGATCGTTACGTATCAAAACATTGCGCGTGACCTGTAGGTGCGAATTTATTCGCATATAACGTATTGATTGCGAATAAATTCGCACCTACATGGGTGCCTGCGTTATTTGCCGCTCTATTTCTTCGCCAGCAATTTCAACGCCTGCCGAATCGATTCTTCCAGGCTTAAGCCTTCCGGCAATTGCTTCAGCGTCGGCAATGCTTCCTTGTCGGAATAGCCCAGCGCCAGAAGCGCGCCGAGGGCATCGTGGGTGACGCCGGCGCTCACCGAAACGCCACCCACTTGCGGCAACGCATCGGCCAGGCGGCCTTTCAATTCAAGCAGCAAGCGTTCCGCAGTTTTCTTGCCAATGCCCGGCACGCGGGTCAACAGAGCGGCATCCTGCATGACGATGCACTGCGCCAACTCATCGGCGCTCATGCCGGACAACACCGATAAAGCCAGCTTTGGCCCGACACCGGAAATCCGGATCAATTCACGAAACGCGACACGTTCTTTCAGGCTGAGAAAGCCATAAAGCTGCTGCGCATCCTCGCGCACGACGAAATGCGTCACCAGCGTGACGCGCTCGCCAACTGCCGGCAGGTTGTAGAAACTGCTCATCGGCACATCGATTTCATAACCGACGCCGCCAACATCCAACAACACTTGCGGCGGCATCTTCTCCAGCAGCGTACCGGTCAGGCGGCCGATCATGCCAACAACGTCCAGACCAGCGCGGCGGACAGCAGAACCGGTTGCAGATGCGCGGCGAGGATGGTCATCTGCACCGCCGGCGCCAGTTTCGCCGGCTCCGCCGCGTGCGCGGACAGCACTCGGCCGGCCTTCACGGCGGGGATCAGCGCCAGCAGGGAAATCAGCGTCAGCGCGGGCAGACGTCCGCTTGCCACCAGCCAGACTTGCGCCAAGACAGCCAGCGCCAGAATCAGCCAATAACCTCTTGCCGCAATCGAAGGCTCCAGCCGCACCACCCAGTGCCGCTTGCCGGCCTGCAAATCGGCGTTGCGGTCAGGAAACTGGTTGACGTACAGAATGTTGGTCACCAGCAGCGCATACGGCAGGCCGATCAGCCAGGGGGTGGCAGACATTGCGCCGCGCTGGACGAAATCGGCGCCGGCGACGATCAGCAAAAAGCCGGCAGCGACGCAGATTTCGCCGAGGCCGCGGCTATTCAGCTTCAGCGGTGGCGCCGAATACGCCCAGCCGATCAACAGGCCGGCGATGCCGATCCAGAACAGGCCGCTGCCGCGCGTGGCAATCAGCCACAGCCCGCCAGCGATCACCGCGCCAAACAACACCATCCCGTAAACCAGCATCTGGCGCGGCGACATGACGCCGTTCTGAATGAAGCGCGAGCCGCCGGTAAACGGGAACAGACGATCCACATTGACTGCGTCGGTGCCGTTCAGGTGATCGTAATAATCATTGAACACATTGACGCCAGCCTGGGTGGCGATGGCCAGCAACAGCGTCAACACCGCCAGCGGCCAGGAAAAAGCGCTTTCCAGCGCGCTGGCGAAACCGAGCAG
>CAZUSF010000408.1:0-2187 GCA_964623355.1 uncultured Thiobacillus sp.
ACAACCTGTTCGCCATGGTGCATGCCAAAAGCCGCGAAGAAGCGCAGGCGGATGCCGACCGGATCGCCGCCGTGCTGGGCGACGCCTGCCGCAAGTCCGACATCCTCTACAGCAGTCGCATGTTGAAGAAGACCGGTTTGCGCCTCGTCGATTGAGTCAGTCAGATGAATATGCAACCGCTTCCCTCTCCCCCAGCCCCTCCCCCGCAACCGGGGGAGGGGTGCGCGGCAGCGCGGGAGAGGGAAGCTTTTCGCCTACACGCTTGAAATAACCAGAGAGATTCAGCCATGTTCCGCGTCACCCAATTCATGCAGGAAGTCGCGCAACCGACGCCGCTCGGGCCCAAGCGCAAACCACCCGGCCCGGTGGTGATCTGGAATCTGGTGCGGCGCTGCAATCTCACCTGCAAACATTGCTATTCGATCTCCGCCGACAAGAATTTCAGCGGCGAACTGTCCACCGCCGAAGTGTTCGAGGTGATGGACGACCTGAAAGCCTTCCATGTGCCGGTGCTGATTCTTTCCGGCGGCGAACCGCTGCTGCGACCGGACATCTTCGACATCGCGCGGCGCGCCAAGGCGATGGGCTTCTATGTCGGCCTGTCGACCAATGGCACGCTGGTGAATGAATCCAATGTCGCCGAAATCGCCGCCACCGGTTTCGATTACGTCGGCATCAGCCTGGATGGCTTGCGCGAAACGCATGACAAGTTCCGCCGCAAGGAAGGCGCTTTCGACGCGGCGCTGAATGGCATCCGGCTCTGCCGCGACGCCGGCGCCAAGGTCGGCATGCGCTTCACGCTGACCCAGGACAACGCGCAAGACCTGCCGGCGCTGCTTGATCTGATGCAAGCCGAGCGTATCGACAAGTTCTACCTGTCGCACCTGAACTATGCCGGGCGCGGCAACAAGAATCGCAAGGACGACGCCCATTTCAGGACAACCCGCATCGCCCTCGATCTGCTGTTCGACCGCTGCTGGCGCCAGGTGCAAGCCGGCCAGCCGAAGGAATATGTCACCGGCAACAACGATGCCGACGGTGTCTATCTGCTGAACTGGGTGCGACAACACCATCCCGAACAAGCCGAACACATCGAACGGAAACTCGTGCAATGGGGCGGCAATTCATCCGGCGTCAACATCGCCAACATCGACAACCTGGGCAGCGTCCACCCCGACACCATGTGGTGGGACTACCCGCTGGGCAATGTACGCGAGCGGCCGTTTTCGGAAATCTGGATGGATACATCCGACCCGCTGATGGCGGGTTTGAAGCAGGCAACACGTCCGGTCGAAGGTCGCTGTGCCGTCTGCGAATACCGTGCCATGTGCAACGGCAACACCCGCGTGCGCGCCTGGCAGACCACCAACAATTTCTGGGCCGAAGACCCGGGTTGCTATCTGAGCGACGCGGAAATCGGCATCGTTGAAAACCATCTTGAAGAGGCTTGATCATGTCGATATTTGGTAGGGTGCGCCATGCGCACCGATTGGCCGGTGCGCGCGGCGCACCCTACGCACTGCTGTTCGGACTGTTGACGACGCTCGCCCACGCCGCGCCCAATCCAGAAAAACTCTATGAAACCTACTGCCTGTCCTGCCACGCGCCCAGCCGCCTGGGCGGCATGGGCCCGGCATTGCTGCCGGATTCCCTGGTGCGACTGAAACGACCGGACGCCATCAAAGCCATCGCCGACGGCCTGCCGGCAACCCAGATGCCCGGCTTCAAGGAAGCGCTGAACACCGATGAAATCAAGGCGCTGGCGGAATGGATCTACACGCCGCCGCAACTACCGCCGAAGTGGGATCTCGTCGACATCAACGCCTCACGCATCGTTCATGCCGATGCCGTTAACCTGCCGGCCAAACCGGTATTCACCGCCGATCCCAGCAACATCACGCTGGTGGTCGAGCACGGCGACCATCACATCACCGTGCTGGATGGCGACGTGATGGAACCGATCGTCCGCTTCGCCACCCGTTACGCGCTCCACGGCGGCCCCAAGTTCACCAAGGACGGCCGTTTCGTGTTCTGGGCGACGCGCGATGGCTGGATCACCAAATTCGACCTGTGGAACCTGAAAGTCGTGGCCGAGGTCCGCGCCGGCATCAACACCCGCAACCTGGCCGTCTCCTCCGACGGCAAGGTGGTGATGGTCGCCAACTACCTGCCGCACAGCCTGGTCGC
>CAZUSF010000409.1:0-2171 GCA_964623355.1 uncultured Thiobacillus sp.
CGGATGCCAACAAGGATCAGAGTTACTTTCTCTATCGCCTGCAACAGCATCAGATTGCGCGGGCGTTGTTCCCGCTTGGTGAACTGCCGAAACCGCAAGTGCGCGAACTGGCGCGTCAGGCCGGGATTCCGGTGGCGGAAAAGAAGGACAGCACCGGCATCTGTTTCATCGGCGAGCGTCCGTTCCGTGAATTCCTGCAACGCTACATGCCGATTCAACCGGGCGACATGGTGACGCCGGAAGGCAAAGTCATGGGCCAACATCAGGGCTTGATGTATCACACGCTCGGGCAGCGCAAAGGCTTGGGCATCGGCGGCATCAAGGGCGCCGAGGATGGCGTGCCGTGGTTTGTCGCCGGCAAGGATCTGGCGCGCAATGAACTTATTGTCGTGCAGGGGCACGAACATCCGTTATTGCTCTCGAATACGCTGTATGCCGCCGATTTGAGCTGGATCGGTGCACCACCCGAGGCGGGCCGGCGTTACACCGCAAAAACCCGTTACCGGCAACAGGATGCGCCTTGTGAAGTGCAGGCAATCACAGACAACGAACTGGTTTTATGTTTCGATCAAATGCAATGGGCGGTGACACCCGGCCAATCAGTGGTGCTTTACGACGGAGCCATCTGTCTCGGCGGCGGCGTCATCCAGGACAGTAAAAATACTTAATTATTTTGTTTAACTATTTGGAACAAGATCATGAATAGACGTGAATTTATCTGGACGCTTCCAGGTCTGGGCGCATCGGTCTGGCTGACCGGTTGTGCGGTTGATCCGGTTACCGGCAAGAAAACCCTGGTGATGATGGGCAAGGAACAGGAAATCGCTCTCGACAAGAAGCATTCGCCACATCAGTTCTCGGAAGATTATGGAATTACCCAGGATCCCGCCCTGAATCGTTATGTCACCGACGTCGGCAATCGCCTTGGCAAGCTATCGCATCGGCCGGACATGCCTTACAACTTTCAGGCGGTCAACGCCAACTACGTCAATGCCTATGCCTTCCCTGGCGGCACCATCGCCGCCACGCGCGGCATCATGCTGGAAATGGATAACGAGGATTCGCTCGCGGCACTGATGGGACATGAGATTGGCCATGTCAACGCGCGTCATTTCGCTGAACGGCAAGCAAAAAGCACCTTACTCGATATCGCTGTCGCCACCGCAACGGTCGCTGCTGCGAGCAGCAAACCGCAATACGGCGAACTGGCCCAATTGATCGGCAGTTTGGGTGGCGGGGCATTGCTGGCGCATTACAGCCGCGACAACGAACGTGAGGCGGATGCGCTGGGCATGGAATACATGGCTCGCGCCGGTCTCAATCCGGCCGGCATGCCGGATCTGATGAACATGCTGAACACCCAGTCGAAGGCGAAACCGGGCGCGCTTGAATTGATGTTTTCAACGCATCCGATGAGTTCCGAGCGGGTCGCCAACACCAACCGAGCACTGCAAACCACCTATGCCGATGCGGCAAAGCGGCCGCGTCAGCGTGAGCGCTACATGGACAACACCAGCAGCCTGCGTGCCTTGAAGCCGGCAATCGGCGAGCAGCAGAAGGGCGAAGCGATGTTGAACCAGAAGAAATACCCGGATGCGGAAAACCATTTGCGCAAGGCATTGAGCCTGGCGCCGGACGACTACCCCGGTCTGGTGCTGATGGCCAAAACCCAAATGGCGATGAAACGCCCGAATGAAGCCCAACCCTATTTGACCAGGGCAAAAGCGATCTACCCGAAAGAAGCCCAGGCCAGCCATCTTGCCGGCGTCGCCCATCTGCAATTGAAACAGCCGGACAGAGCCTTGGCGGCGTTCCAGGAATTTGACCGTTTACTGCCCGGCAACCCGAATACCACCTTCCTGAAAGGCTATTCGCTGGAACAGATGCAGAACAAACGCGGCGCGGCGCAGGAGTATTACAACTATCTGCAAATGACCAAGCAGGGCGGCCAGGCGCAACATGCAATCAGCCGATTGCAGGGCTGGGGCGTGATCAAGTAATTCTGCCGGGTTGATTTCACAACGCTGACCAGTGCGCCAGGTTGATTGTTAGGCGGAAATTGTTTTTCAGGTTTGTGGAGGCATCGGCAAAATTGTAGGAGGCTCCGCTTGCGGGCCGATTTCACGACGCTCGCGCTGCAAGCGGACGCTCCTACAACACGTTCAACAGAG
>CAZUSF010000410.1:0-2168 GCA_964623355.1 uncultured Thiobacillus sp.
GTTGCCCCAGCATCTCCCGACGACGCTGCCTGACGCCCAGTCCGCGTCGCCACAGTTGCCGCTCCCCGTTCTGGAACCCGCCAAGGTCATGCGCATCTGGATCGCGCCATGGGAGGACAGCAAGAAGGATTTGCACTGGCCCAGCTACCTGTTTACAGAAATCCAGCCGCGCAAATGGTCGTTCGGCAAAGCGGAGTTCACCGGTTCGCGCCCGGTGATTCCGCACCTGATGCTGATGCCAAGCGCGCAACCCGCACTACCTGACCGGCCTGAGTCCGGTCAGGTCGGGGCTTTTCAGCCTGCTTCTTCGCCACAGGCTGTCACCGGCATTCCGGAAGCGGCATTGCCGCAGGCCGGTGATGCCTTGCTGGGCGGTCGTTAGGCAGTCCACAGCAAACCAATGGCGATTTTTACTTTGTCTCCTGGAGATGTACGCATGAAGTTCAATCAGCAACACAAACAACTGCTCGTCCTCGCCACGCTGTGTCTGGTCGTCACAGAACCCGCCCTGGCCGGCGCGGATGCCACGTTCTCGTCGGTATCCACGCTGGTCAAAGACTGGATGGAAGGCTCGCTCGGCAAACTGTTCGCGTTTGGCGCACTCGGCACCGGGCTTGGGATCACGATCGTCAAGCAATCGTTGATGCCGGTGGTGGTGGGGGTCGGTGTATCCATTGCGACCTACTACGGTCCTGGCGTGCTGAATACCGTCGTTGCCGCCACGCTCTGATCCGCCGCCGTGTTCGGGTTCTTGTCATCGGCTTTGCCTGGCGCCGACGCCGGTGGCCAGGCGCACTCTGCCAGTCAACAGCGCACGCCCTGGCGACGCCTGAGCGTCAGGGGGTGCGACACCGGCTACCAGGTGTTCTTCTGCGCCGATGAAGATACTGGCGAGAAATACCTGGGCGCTTGTTTCGCCAGCAAGCCCGCCATGATCGGTGGCGATGAAGGCACGGTGGATCGGTTCCGCTCGGCATTGGGGGTTGCCATGCCGCCAGGGACATTCATTCAGATCGGCATCTTCGCCAGTCCGGATGTTGAAGCCCCCCTCGATGTCTATGCCGCAAACAAGGCGTCCTGCGACAACGACCTGTTGGCCGCCATGACGACCAAGCGGCGCAATTTCATCCTGGCGGGCAAGGATCGGCCGCTGGTTGCGCGCTCTGGTGTATTGCTCAACAGCAAGACCATCATCGTCACGATCAAGATTCCGTGCTCGGACATACCTGACCAGGGCCAGATCAAAGAGGCGCACGAGGCCGCCGAGCGGTTGTCCGGGGGGCTGAAGTCCGCCGGCCTCTTCCTGGAGTCGCTGGGTCCGCATGGCTATCTCAAGCTGCTCCGACGCATCACGCACGTTTACGATCCCAACGAGGATTGGTATGACGACATGCGGCCGATCCGGGAGCAGGTCTTTGGGCCGGGCGATGTGATCGTCGATGAAACCCGCCGACTGGGTTTCCACGACCGCTATTTCGCCAAGCTGATGTCGGTGAAGTGGTATCCCAAGCGCACCAGCCTCGGGGTGATGAGCCATCTGATCGGCGATCCGGCCGGTCTGGCGAACCAGATCACCGAACCTTTCCTGTTGATGCTCACCCTGCATTACCCCGATCAGGTCAAGAAGATCGGGGATGTCCGCCGCCGCCATACGATGATCAACCATCAGGCATATGGTCCGATGGTGAGTCTGATTCCCTTGATCAGCTACAAGAAGGCCGGCTTCGATACGCTGATGCACGAGATCGAAGGGGCGGGCGCCGTGCTGGTCGAAATCAATCTGACCCTGGCCGTGTTCTGCCGCGATTCGGATCGCCTGGACAAGCTGGTGGCGGGGCTTTCCGCGTATCAGGCCTCCCTCGGCTTCGACATGCGCGAGGACAAACGCATCCTGCGTCCGCTCTGGGATGCCATCCTGCCGCTCAACACGTCGCACCGCGCCATCACTAACCTGTTCCGGTTTCAGACGATGGCGGTGTCGCACGCCATTCAGTTCCTGCCGATATTCGGTGACTGGAGCGGGACGGGCAGGGGCGGCGCCTCGGTGTTCGTGTCACGCCGGGGCGAGCCGGTGTTGTTCGATCTCTACGACTCGGCCACCAACTACAACGCGGTGATCATGGCCGAGGCCGGCTCCGGCAAGTCCTTCGTCATGCAGATGCTGATTG
>CAZUSF010000411.1:0-2163 GCA_964623355.1 uncultured Thiobacillus sp.
CAGCAAGGTTCCTTGGTCGATTTGTGGCGATTGATTTGTGGCCATTGGTTTGTGGTCATTATCGAGGCAAAAGGGTGAGCCCAGCCGAAGGCACAAACTTCAGCATTCATGCGGTCCTGCAAGGTTGCATCCTCAACACATGTCGTTGAATGCCGGCTTGCGGCCAACAAGCTGCCGGCCGTTGACTTCGCATGGCGGTTTAACCTGGAATCCTCAGTTGGAATTGAATATTGTGAAATTTCAATCGGTTGCGTACTGATGTAGGTGCGAATTTATTCGCACGCAAGCGTTTGATTATGCGAATAAATTCGCACCTACAGTCCGATCAACTGCGTTTTCTAGGCTCAAACCTGAAGCAATCGACTGACTTCCTCGACGTAGCCGCCGAGTTTTTTCTGTAATCGAGCTTTTTGTGCTGGCGAGGCATGTTTCACTATCCAGGCAACGATCGACACCCATTCCTGCTGTTGCAACTTCCAGGCTTGGTCATAAACCGGATCGCGTCGTCGCTGGGGATCCAGCATAAGGCTGCGCAATTCGGCTGAAAACAACTTGCTGTCGGGCTTGCTTTTAAGTAACTCAAGCAGTTCGGTTTGCCAGCGTTGACGATTATTCAGACGCATTTCGTCAAGCAGCGGCAAGGCATCGACGCGCTTGATTAAATCGGCTTCCTGAGTAGTCGACAATCTGCCGAACCACCCTTCAAATTGCTTGACTGCCTTCTTCGCACGCAACGAACGGCGTGCGTCCGGCGTCAGCACGATGTCTTTGGCTAACTTTTGGTTGTCTTTCGCCAGCTTTCTTTCCAGATAAGCTATCTGCGCCGGTTCCAGCCGACTCAGCAGCAACAGCGTTTCCGGCAGGAGTTGTTCAAGGGTGCGGTTCAGCGTGAGCACGCTCGCCGTATAAATTGCTTGAATTTCGTCCTCTTTAGGCGATCCCGCTGCAAGCAAATGGGAGTCCCGCAGCAGACGCTGCACATGCCCCAGTTCATGGCTGCGATGCCAAACTTGCAGCTGAGTCAAACGAGGTCTGAGCCAGGTTTTCTGCTCAGCCGTCAGATTGACCCAGTCATCAATTTTATAAGCCAACAACCAATCCGCATTCCGATAAGACAGCATCCCCAGGCTGCAGCCGGACACCAGCAGCACGGACAGCATCAGAACCAGAAAACGACGTGTGGAATGCATCTCGGTGTTTGTTGCTGATTGATTGAATGCTGAATCCGATTAGTTCAGACCGATTTTGTTCTCATATCACCCTTGATTGTCATGGCCACAGAAAAGAGCAGCACCTGATAGACGGCCTCGCTCCGTTGTCCGGGATAGGGACAGGCTTGCACTCGATGCATTAATCCTTCTCTTTCTCACCTTCCTCATCCTTGCCAGCGTCCTCCTTGTCAGCCTCTTCCTTGCTAGCCTCCTCCTTACTGCCCTCACCTCCAAGGCCAAGGGCTTCTTCAGCGGTTTTCTTCGCGCCGTCGATCGCCTCCTGAGCGGATGTTTTCGCAAGATCGCTGGCTTGCTGGGTGGCTTGTTCGCAACCAGTCAGCGGGAACGCGATGAGCAGCGCGGTCAACAAAATTGTCTTGTTCACGGAATCAATCTCCATTAAGGGAAAGTAAAAGGGTTCATTGCCACGACTTCAACGTGGGCAGACAAGCCTTCATATCTATAGTTCGCGGCATTCTCAAGCCAATGCTGCCCCTGATTCTTGCCCCAAATTCAGGCGTCCCATTTTTCATAATGAAGCCGGCGCTAAAGGAACCCATCAAGGAAAGGCTTGCCAGATGCTGGGTTATGAGAGACAGACGCAATGTAGGCTCAGGCCCGAATGGCGCTTACTTAAACCAAAAACCACCGTCATTCCCGCGAATGCGGGAATCCAGGCGGGGTAAAAACCACTGGATTCCCGCATTCGCGGGAATGACGAGTGCGTTTGTTTCAGTCGTTTTCGCTTAAGTAAGCGCCATTCGGCTCAGGCCCGCATTCGCTGCAATCCGCAGAGCTCTCAGTGCTGCATCTTCCGGAAAGAATATCCTATGCCCAACACCCGAAACCCGAACGCTGTTCGTCTGGAGTTTGCACCTGGCTCTCTGGTGCATGACAACTGACCTTGCCCCTGAATTCCGGACTCCATAGGCTGACCATTATGCGGACTTTC
>CAZUSF010000412.1:0-2159 GCA_964623355.1 uncultured Thiobacillus sp.
CGAATGGCTTGCCGTTGCAGGCTTCGGTATTTCGCAAGTAAGCATGGTTTTTCTGCAAAAACCGTCCGACACCACCGAATTGAACCAGTCGCATTGGCTCATCACTACCATTTACCGCACGTTCAAGCCCCGCAAGAATGCGCGCTGCCAGCAAGACAGACGCCGGATTACAGCGCGCCAATAACTAAGCTGCCCTCGACCCATCAGGAGACACACCTATGTCCATGAATCGCCGTGAATTTCTGCAAATCCTTGCCGCTGCCAGCGCTGCTGGCTTTGCGCTTGATAGCCGCCAGGTCATGGCCGGCAATGCGCCATCCAACTATTACGATATCCCGGTGTCCGGCAATGTGTCGCTGATGCACATGACCGATTGTCATGCCCAGCTGAAGCCGATCTGGTTCCGTGAACCCAACGTCAATCTGGGTGTCGGCGGTTCGGTCGGCAAAGTGCCGCACCTGGTTGGCGAGCATTTGCTGAAGGCATACAACATCAAGCCGGGCAGCATCGACGCACACGCTTTCACTTATATCGATTTCGCCGCCGCCGCCAAGACCTACGGCAAGGTCGGCGGCTTCGCGCATCTGAAAACGCTGGTCGACAAGGTACGTGCCTCGCGCCCTGGTTCGCTGCTGATGGATGGCGGCGATACCTGGCAAGGTTCCGCCACCGCGCTGTGGACCAACGCGCAGGATATGGTCGATGCCTGTATCGCACTCGGCGTTGATGTGATGGCGCCGCACTGGGAAATGACCTACGGCGCCGAGCGCGTGCAGGAAATCGTCAATGGCGATTTCAAGAAGGCCGGCATTGAATTCGTCGCGCAGAACGTGGTGACCAACGACTTTGGCGATCAGGTGTTCAAGCCCTACGTCATCAAGGTCATCAACGGCGTCCAGGTCGCCATCATCGGCCAGGCCTTCCCCTACACCCCGATCGCCAACCCGCGCTGGATGATGCCCGACTGGTCGTTCGGCATTCGCGACGACTCGATGCAGAAGTTCGTCGACGAAGCGCGCGGCAAGGGCGCCCAGGTCGTCGTCGTGCTGTCGCACAACGGCATGGACGTCGATCTCAAGCTGGCCAGCCGCGTTACCGGCATCGACGCCATCTTCGGCGGCCACACCCACGATGGCGTGCCGCAACCGATCGAAGTAAAGAACGCTGGCGGCATGACGCTGGTGACCAACGCCGGCTCCAACGGCAAGTTCCTCGGCGTCATGGATTTCGACGTCAAGGGCGGCAAGGTCAAGGGCTGGAAGTACCGCCTGGTGCCGGTGTTCTCCAACCTGTTGGCGGCCGACAAGAAGATGGATGCGCTGATTACCAAGATTCGCGCACCGTTCGAGTCCAAGCTGAACGAGAAACTGGCGGTCACCGAAGACCTGCTGTATCGCCGTGGCAACTTCAACGGCACCTACGACCAGATGATCTGCGACGCGCTGATGAAGGTGAAGGGCGCCGACGCCGCCTTCTCGCCGGGCTTCCGCTGGGGCACCAGCCTGCTGCCGGGCGACGTGATCACGATGGAACAGTTGATGGACCAGGTCGCCATCACCTACCCGGCCACCACGCTGAACACCATGAGCGGCGAAACCATCAAGACCATCATGGAAGACGTCTGCGACAACCTGTTCAACGACGACCCCTACTACCAGCAGGGCGGCGACATGGTGCGCGTCGGTGGCATCCAGTACAGCGTTGCACCGAATGCCACCATCGGCAAGCGCATCGGCGACATGACCATCAACGGCAAGGCGGTGGACGCCAACAAGACCTACAAGGTCGCCGGCTGGGCGCCGGTGGGCGAGGGCGTCCAGGGCGTGCCGATCTGGGACGTGGTGGCCGAATACCTGCGTGACGTGAAGGTGGTCAAGCAGGTCAAGCTGAACCAGCCGAAGGTGATTGGCATGGGCAATAACCCGGGCATGATTCTCTAATCCGGGGTGTTTTAATAACGACAAAGGGGGCTGCAAGCCCCCTTTGACGTTTCTGCGGAGATCGCTGCATGCATCGCCTGCCATTGCCTCGAGCCTTGCTGTTCGTGTTGTTGCTGGCCTGGTTGGCGCAGCCGGCCCTTGCCGCCAATCTGCAAAACAGTCTGCGCGGCCATGCCTCGCCGTATCTCGCGTTGCATGGCCAGGACCCGGTGGCCTGGC
>CAZUSF010000413.1:0-2156 GCA_964623355.1 uncultured Thiobacillus sp.
GTCAACACGCAAGGTTTGCCGTTCTGTTTGCAGTGTTTCTTGAGCTGGTAATACGCCAGATGGCCGACGCAGTCGGTCGGGCAGATCACCGCATCGGAAGCGTTCAACAAATCAGGCAACCGCGCCAGCGCCTCCTCCTTGCCGCCGTCGTGATGAATCAAACGCACGCCGAGGCGTTCCGCCAGCGCCCGGTATTGCGGCAGCAACGGCGTGCGGCCGCCGACGCAAAGCACACAGCGACCACGCAGCGGGTTCGGGCAGGCAGCGCAATCGCCGTCGCAGGCTGCAACCGGCGGCACTACCTGCGCCGACCAGAGTTGTTCCAGCGCATCACGTTCAAGGCTGATCTCGTCGCGTTCCCGCGTCAGTCGCACTTTATCGGCCCGCAGCACGCCCAGCTTTGCTTCCAGCGCGTGAATCCGCATTTCGGCTTCTCGCGCCCGCGCCGCTTGCGTTTCGGCCAACATCAATTGGCGGCCGATACCGACCATCGCCTGGCCGGATTCCAGCTCCTGCACGCGTTTCAGCAAGGGCGCCAGAAGTGCCGACTGCGCTTGCTCGGCCTGCAACGCCTGGCGCAGGGCAACAAGCTGTTCGGCCTGCACGCGCTGAGCATCCTTCAGGCACGCGGTTTCCTCGATCAACTCGACGCGCTGCTTTTCCAGCCATTGCAGCCGACGTAGATCGGCGGCCTGGCCGGCGCCGATCTGGTGCGACAGCATGTGGACATCGCCATACACCACATGGCGCGTTTCCGGGCTGGCAGCCTTGTGTGTCAGCACCGCCCACATCGGACCGGCCACTTCGCCACGTTCCAGGCATTCCTGCCACAAAGCCAGAACTTCGGCATCGGTTTTGGCGCGCTCGAAACGCTTGATCACCAGCGCGTACTTGCGCTCCAGCAGCTTGTGCATCGACTCGGCCGCCACGTTGCGCGAACAGGACAACGAGACCGCTTCGACATGCAGACGATAGGCATCGAAATGCTTGCCGCTGAAACCGTCCTTGCGGGCGATTTTCTTCAGTTCATCCAGATTCAGGCAGGAGCCGATCACCGGGCAGTGATGCTTGTCTTCCAGCTCCCACAACTTGCGCCGGCGTGCCGGGGTTGTCTTGCCTGGCGACGGCAGCGGCGGCGCTGCCACCTCGCGTTCCAGCACCTCGGGGAGCACCACCGCCGGCGCCACACCAGCTTTGGCCATCAAGCCCGCCAGCAGGCCTTTGCTTTCGCAGCGATCACACATGGCCGGTTTCCAGATGTTCACACATGCGGTCGCACAGGCAGCGCGTCTCGCTGTCCAGGTCGGGTCGCTCGGACAGCACGCCAAGCAACTGCGCGGCATGATGCGCGGCCTGCTGGCAACCGGTCAGCGTATGGCGCATCAGGTGATCAAGTGCGCCGGCAATAAGTACGGTGTTGTTGTCCATGTGAATCTCCAGTCGAGGTAAAGAAACAAACAAGAAGATGTAGCCGGATCAGTAAGCCAGCTTGGCGCGCAGACCCCAGACCGTCAGGTCATCCGCGCCGGTACCAGACGGGTTGTCGATGAATTGCAGGCTGGGCGTGACTTGCAGGCTGTCGTTGGCCTGCCAGGCGTAGAACAGTTCGTAGATTTTTTCGCTGCCGGAGCCGTTGCCGGCAGCGCGATATTCGGAACTGGTTCTGAGTGCGCCAACAGCGAGGCCAACGCGGTCGTATTCGCGACCCCAGGCACCGCCATCGACTTGCGCTCCCAGCGTGAAAGCGCGGTCGAAGTTCAGATTGCCTTTGATGGAATGGCCATAGCGGGCGAACAACGTGGCCTGGGAGGTAACTTGCTGATCAAGCGAAACGCCCCAGCCGGAATGCTTTTCTTCTCCAGTGTTGATCTGATCTTCCGCCCGCGCATTGTTCCAGGCATAGATCCGATACGCGCCATCCAGGCCGGGCCAGGTCTTGCCGGCATATTCCAGTTGCGCGATGGTCAGCGGTTTGGTGAAGGTATCCCGATAATCCGCCCCCGATCCTGCACCGAATACGCCGAGCGAAGCGGTGATGTTGTTGCCGCCGTTGACGTCGCTGACATAGGCCACGCGCACGCCGGGGCTGGCGCCGTGCGTGCCGACGCCGATGTCGCCGCCGGCATCGAGCAGCGGGTTGTGCACGAAGGCCAGAT
>CAZUSF010000414.1:0-2154 GCA_964623355.1 uncultured Thiobacillus sp.
CCTTCGCTGCGCTAACAGGCATGGATTGCGTCCTCAACGAATCATGAATGTCTCGCGCCATGCCTGTTTCCCTCACTGATAGGTCTACCAGGCAACCGACTAGGCCGCCAAAATACGTCGGCCAAGTCTCTGGCTGCCCCAGCCCCTCTCCCGCTTGCGGGAGAGGGGAGCTTCAAGCGTCGCTTCGCGACGTTTAAGTTGATGCGCGATCCCGCCATTCGGCCCCTCACGCTGGCGCCCCCACCGCTCGTCTATGCCATCGCCTTGTATGCCGCATGGTGGCTGGAACAGCGCATGTCGCTGGCATTCGATTTCGAACCGCTTGGCCGATTCGCCGGCTGGGGGCTGATCGGTATCGGCCTTGCCGGCTTCGTCTGGGCGCTGGCCGCGATCTGGGGCCAGCGCACCACGGTCAATCCGTACAAGGCAGCGTCGAATCTGGTTACCCGCGGGCCGTTTGCCTACTCGCGCAATCCGATTTATGTGTTCGACTGGTTCATATACCTCGGCGTCACCTTGCTGCTGGGAACCACCTGGCCGCTTTTACTGGCGCCGCTGGTGTGGCTGGTCATGCGCTACGGCGTCATCCGGCATGAAGAGGCCCATTTGCTGGCCAAATTCGGCGACGAATATGAAACCTATTGCAGCCAGGTAAAGCGCTGGCTGTAACTCTTGGCAAGAGGAGAAAAAATGACTCAACGTTATCGCTGGCCGACCATTGGCGTGCATTGGCTGACCGTGTTGCTGATCATCGCCGCCTATGTGTTGGCGACTATCCTGGAAGACATGACGCTGTCGCCGCAGAAACTGAAACTGTATTCCTGGCATAAATGGATCGGCATCACGGTGCTGTTCCTGTTGCCGTTGCGGCTGTTATTTCGTTTTCTCGATCCGCTTGATCACCGTGCCGGCTTGACCGCGCTGGAGGTCAAAGCCTCGGCGGCGGTGCATGGCGTGATCTATCTGTTGCTGATCGCGGTGCCGATGTTCGGCTGGTTGCACAGTTCGGCGGCGGGGTTCCCGGTGGTCTGGCTGGGGGTGTTGCCGTTGCCTGATCTGGTAGGAAAAGACAAGGCGCTGGCGGAGGTTTTCAAGGAACTTCATGAAGGATCGGTGAATCTGCTGATAGCGCTGGTGGT
Source organism: uncultured Thiobacillus sp. (assembly GCA_964623355.1). Classification (GTDB taxonomy): domain Bacteria; phylum Pseudomonadota; class Gammaproteobacteria; order Burkholderiales; family Thiobacillaceae; genus PFJX01. The sequence continues at coordinate 1,140 of CAZUSF010000414.1, forward strand.
GATGCATGCGGCAGCAGCGTTGTATCACCACCATATCCGGCGCGATGGCGTGCTGGCGCGCATGGTTCCCTGGCTCGGCAAGAAGCAATAACAAGGAAATGACATGAGATATTTCGCAAGCCTGGCTTTTATGGTGGCCTTGTTTTCAACCACTGCGTCAACAACAGTGTCAGCGTCAGCGAAGAACTGGAAAGTCGATTACCGCCAAAGCCAGATCAGTTTCATCATCAAGCAGATGAATGTGCCGGTGGAAGGCGGTTTTGCGCGTTACACCGTCCAAGCGGCATTTGATGCGGCCAAGCCGGAACAGGGCAGGTTTCAGGTCGAACTCGATATCGCCAGTATTGATACCGGCTCCGAGGAAGGCGACGGCGAAGCCAAGCGTCCGGTCTGGTTCGATACCGCGCGCCACCCGAAAGCCCGCTTTGTCTCGAAAACAATCACGCGCAACAGTGCCGGCGGCTACACGGTGAATGGCGATCTGACGCTAAAAGGGCGCACGCGGCCGCTAAGCGTGCCGGTCGTGCTGGCTCAGCAGCGCGGCGGTGGCTGGCTGGTTTCCGGCCGGGCAACCATGAAGCGGTCGCAATTCGATATCGGCGGCGGCGAGTGGGCAGATCCGTCGGTGGTGGCGGATGACCTGGAAGCCCGTTTCAAAATTCTGTTGAACCCTTGAGGAATTATCGATGAAAACCAATAAGACTACCCCCTTGGCCGCTTTGCTGATGTGCGTTTCGGTTACTGCAGCCGCCGCGCCCGAGACATTCACCCTCGATCCGGAACACACTTTCCCCAGCTTCGAAATCGGCCATCAGGGCATCTCGGTGATGCGCGGCAAATTCAACCGTAGCAAGGGCCGCGCCATGTTCGACGCGGAAAAGCAGCAGGGCGCGATCGATGTTCGGGTAGATGCGACTTCGGGCGATACCGGTCATGACGGGTTGAACAAGAAATTGCTTGGTGGCAATTTCTTCCGTACTTCGCAGTTTCCGGAAATCATTTTTCAATCCAACCA
>CAZUSF010000415.1:0-2147 GCA_964623355.1 uncultured Thiobacillus sp.
TGCAACACCCCTGCCAAACTGGTTTTGCGGACTCTAAACACAGGCATGCTGTCCCGGCCATACTCAGAATGGCGAGGCTAGCCCATCTTTAACACCCCGCCAAACATTCCCTTAATAAACATAATGTTGGATCAAGAAGTTTCCCTGAGTGTCACTACACGTGGTTTTTTCGGGAGCTGATGGCTCAAGCGATGACCTTCTTCGTCCCCCCTGGCAAGGGATTCAGTCCCAGCGCATCGTAGATCGCTTTCAATTTCGGCTCTGGCTGAGTCGCCTTGCGTACGTTCAAGTGGCGCCCATCCTTCTGGGCAAATCGCGCCGTCACCCGGCGTTGCACCGACAGCGTCTCGCGCAAACCCGTCCAGCGCTGGTCAATACCCTTTGCCTTTAATTGCCGCCGGATCAGTTGCACGCACTGATACGCCAGCACTGAAATGAACAGATGCCCATCCGCCCGTTGCTCCTTCAGGTGGTACACCGGGCGCAAGCCCAGTTCAGACTTCAGACTGCGGAACACCGCCTCCAGATCGGTCAGCATCATGTAGGTTCGCCAGAGCTGTTCCTCGCTCCAGCCGGTTTCGTTGCTGCGCAGGCAATACACGCCGGGATCGGTCAGCATCGTTCCCATTACCGGCGTCTTCTCCCAACTCAACCTTGTTACCTGCGTCTGTTCCGGATTGGTTTCCAGCGTGAGGGTGTAATGTTGCGCCACCCCGAAACTGGCCTGCTTGAGCCGGCCAAGGCGGTCATGAATCTGTTCCGGGCGGTTCACGCCCGGCGGACTGGACAAGCCCTCGGCGAGCTTCCGCAGCCCCGCCTCGAAGCGCTCGCAAAAGCGCTGGTTGATCCCCGCCTCCTTCAATTCGCGTCGCGGTGAATGGCAGTAAAGACGCACTTCGCCGGCGGCTTCATCCATCACCTTCTCCACCCGCACCGTGTCGCCGCCCGCCGTGGTCAGGGTCATCTCGCCTTGCGGCATGTGGCGCGTGCGTTCGCGGCTCACCACCAGATAGCGGTATCCGTGTTCACGCAACCAGGCCAGATTGGCTTCGGTGGCAATGCCGCGATCCATCACCACCAGCGCGCCGGCAGGCACATCGAGATCGTGCAGCATGCCTTCCAGCGTGCGGCATTCGACCGCGTTGCCAGCGAGCATGCGGGAACGCCGGACAAAGCCGCTGGCGTCGAGCACCATCCCCAAGGTCAACAGCGGGCAGTCGCTGCGTTTCTCTTTCGAGTGGCCCCGCTTTGCTTTCGGGATCGCCGCCGCAGCGCCCTCGAAATAGGTGTTGCTCAGGTCATACAGGGTGACGGTGGCTTCCAGGCCAAACAGGTCGCGCACGCGGCCGAACAGGTGCGACTCGATGGCCGCCTGATGCTTCATCAGCACATCGGCGGCACGATAAAGCCGCATGATCGACAAATCCGTCAGGGACAGCTCCAGCAATTCAGGCAAGGCGCTGGTCTCATTGAGCCAGCCCCAGGTGGCAAGCTCCGAACCCGGAGCGGCCATGCGGCCGACCACCTGGGCCAGAATCATGGCGCGGGTGACCGCGTTCACCCCGAGGGAGGCGAGCAAGGGGTCGAGTTCGAGCTGCGCCAGGGCGTGCAGGCCAACCTGTTCGACGCCGACCGAGCGCGGCTGCACCAGTTCCAGGGAGGCGACGTTGACTTCGACGAATTCAACCGCCCCGGACTCGACCGGGGCGCGTGCGACGAAGCGCGCCGCCAGAACCTGGGCGTGGGTTTCGACCACTTCGGGCAGGTCGACGGGAACCAGATCGCCCTGATTGCCGAGCAGTTGGGCGAGTCGGGCGCACAACGCCGGCCACCAGGTTTCGGGCAGATCAAAGTGACGGCCAAGATTGAGCAGGGCGACCTGGCGGACGCGGCCGCCTTCGCGGCGGGATTCGACCAGACGGTAGCTGTGGTAGACCTCGCCTGAGGCGGCGCGGCGGGTGGTGACGCGGCGGATGTACATGCCGCTAAGATAACTCAGGTCAAGGAGTATTTGCCGTCACCCACGTAATTGTATGTCACTACATTGCGCAATCGGCCAAAAATCAACGGTTTTACTGGGCTGGCAGGGCGTCAGTGAGGAAAAAAAGGGAAATCGGCGCGAATCTTGTTAAAGATGGGTTAAGTGA
>CAZUSF010000416.1:0-2135 GCA_964623355.1 uncultured Thiobacillus sp.
CAAAAAAACGGCGTCCACCCACATGGGGAGGGACGCCGTTGTCCATATTGGTAAGACAAAAAATACTACAGAAGGAGCGACATGGCCGACGCGCCTTTGCGTCGGTCAATCAATGTTTAGCAATACCTGTGCCATGCGCCATGAAAATTCGTAAATCATTGATCATTAATGAATAAATTCTGATTCATGCATTTCTATCGGATTTTGTGTAGAGATTTACGCACCGATGCTGTGCCAAACCGGGATGAAACACGCCATTTCGGCGCACGCATTCATTGCGCAACAAAATCATCCAGCATGGCTTTCATTTCCGCCTGCCAGGCCTCGACCATCAAATGCGCCGGCGGCTCGGGAAACTCCTGCAGCCAGGGGCCGAAATCATCGCTCATCAGGGTGACGCCGCCCTCTTTTTCGATCAGCGTCAGGCGCAGCGGCAACAGGTTGAGCAGGCGCGGTTCGGCGGCCTCCGCCCAGCGCACGGCGGATTCGCTGCCGATGAACAGAATTCGCATGTGTGGGTTGTCGAAGCCGCGCTTGGCGAGCGCGGTATCGATCGGCTGCACCTTGACCAGCACCAGATCGTGGTTGGCCGCCGCCAAAGCCACGTCAACCATCGCCCGCCGCATATCCACCGGCTTGCTTACCATCAACGGGTCGGCGTAGCCGGGCAGAGCCAGGCTGGCGCCAAGCGTAAACGCCAGAAGCAGGGCGCGCCGCTTCATAGCGCAGCCTCTTCCAGGATCGCCAGATAGTCGCGCTTCATTTCCTGGCATTCCGCATGCAGGCCGGGCATGTTCTGCGTCACCCAGGCCGGATTCACCGCGATCAGATCGACGCCGGTCGGGGTTTCCACCAGCGTCACCCGGCACGGCAGCACCTGCGTCGCGCGCGGGTCGATGCGCAGCGCCCGGTCCATCTTGGTGAAGTTGCAGAAATAGACCAGCCGCACCGAACGCACTTCCTGTGCATAAGGCACCAGGCGGCTGTCCATCGCCTGTTGGCGGACAAATGTGTAGTTGTGATTGACGATGGCCTGGTTCAGCGCCGCCACCGCCGCATCCATGCCGATGCCGGCTGCGGTGGTGGTGAGAATCATCGGCTCGGCAGTCGTTGCGGCGGCCAACGGAGCAGCGACTTCGTCAGCCTGCGCCAAGCCCGCCGAGATCAGAAACGCCAGGAGCAGGTATGTGCGTATGAATGTGCGTCTTAGCATGCTGTACCTCCCATAGGACAAATCGAATTATCCGAAGCACAGATTACGCCAACTGATTCCAGACATGAATGACATCGTTCCTATCCGCCGCGATGGCTTTTGCGCAACGTGTGTCATTTCCATCAGCAGTCGCGCTACATGCATTTGGTGCAGCTATCAGGAGTCTTCCAGGCCAGTCCGTGCATGGTTTACCGCGAAGTCTTGTAGCACTGTGCGACGATCGCGGCGCGGATTTCTGCATGCCCGTCGACGCCCATGAAGTTGCCGGTGACTTTCAATTTGTTCGAAGTCATCGAACCCTGATCGCGCGCCACGCCATGCTCGGCCAGATGATTGGCGCAGACCTTGGCCTGCACCCAAAACGGTGTCACCAGTCCGTTGGTGATGCCGCAATGGTTGACGCATCCTCCCACCGCGTCGATGAAGATCTGCATCGTGATCGTTGATCACCAGATCGGCGGGGAATTCCTCATCGTCCTTGAAACGATCGGCGTGTTCGCGCGCTGTGGCGTTCCAGCAACCGGGGTGCGATGGGCACCACCGAGACCTCCATGCCGTTGCCCACCCGAACCTGTTTCATGCGTGCCATGTTCAAATCCTTGCAAATTCTATGGGCGAAAAAAAACGGCGGCCGCCCTGATAGGGAGCGGACGCCGTTGTCCAAGATCGCTTAGGCGAGGAAGCCTGTCAGAGCATTAGCAATGGCCGTGCCAAGTCTGGAATGACCGGGAATCAGGGGCGGGACGGCCGCGAACGCGGCGACATGCACCGGATGAGTGCGTCCTGAACCGCAAACGCACCGGCAATGGTCGCTTAGCGTGCCAGTTCACGGCGGCGCAGCAGAAGTTGTTCGCAAAGCGCGCGCAATTCGGCGAAATGCACCGGTTTGTGAAACACCTTGATGTCTTTCGGCAAGCCGCCA
>CAZUSF010000417.1:0-2107 GCA_964623355.1 uncultured Thiobacillus sp.
CGGTTGAAGGCGCTACACGCGAAACATCATCCGCGTGGGTAATAACGAAGATTGGGGCAGCTGATCAGAGCAGCGATGGGCTTTAAATGGTCATCCGGCAAATCAGGGATAAACGGCCGCGATTCAGCCAATACTGCCAGTATTTCCGACAACATCCGGTTACGATGCCAGTCATCAACTCATCAACAACATACAGGAGGTCGGCCGATGATTTCGGGCTTGCAGTTCGACACCGCACCATGGCAACGCGCCCCATGACGTGGTTTCGCGCCCCGCTCCTGCCGGCTTGGTTGCGGCGCCTCAGCGGCAGCCGGCCGGAAGTCCGCGACGAGGTCAGCCAGGCACGCGATTTGATCCGCGCCATCGATGCCGGCGGCATTCCGCTTAATCCAATGCGGGTCAATGCCATTGCGCGCAGCCTTGGCCTTGAGGTCTCCGGCAAAGCTGCCATGGACGACACGGTGCGGCGTATCCGGGAGGCTTTGCAGCGATTATGAGCCGGCGCTTTATCCTCATATTTGCCTGCCTGATGCTGCTTATCGGTCCGGCGCAGGCTGCCATAGAAACCGCTGTAGTCCGTTCCGAAGCGCATAGCTTCCGCGTGGTCACCCTGCTCGACGGTCTCGAACACCCCTGGTCCATCGCCTTCCTGCCGGATGGCCGCTGGCTGATCACCGAGCGTCCCGGCCGCCTGCGCATCGTCGAGTCGGGCCGCCTCCTGCCCAAACCGGTGGCCGGCTTGCCACCGATCCACCGCCAGGGCCAGGGCGGTCTGCTCGACATTGCGCTGCATCCGGAATACGCCAGCAACGGCTGGATCTATCTCTCGTATGCCGCGCCGGGCGATGCAGGTGCCGGCACCGAGGTGTTGCGCGGCCGTTTGGTCGGTGACCGGATGACCGATGTCCGCTCCATCTTCCGCATGCAACCCAAGCTCGATTCGCCGCTCCATTTCGGCGGACGCCTCGCCTTCGACCGCGCCGGCGATCTCTACATCACCCTGGGCGACCGCGGCCGGATGGCGGCGGCTCAGGACCTCGGCAACCATCTCGGCAGTGTCGTACGCCTGCATGACGACGGGCGCATTCCCAAGGACAACCCGTTCGTTGGCCAAGCCGGCGCGCGTGCCGAGATTTACAGCTACGGCCACCGCAACATCCAGGGCGCCGCCCGGCATCCCGTCACTGGCGCGCTCTGGAGCCATGAACACGGCCCGCAGGGCGGCGACGAAATCAACATCCTTCGCGCCGGCGTCAACCACGGCTGGCCGGTCATCACCTACGGCGTCAACTACGGCAGCGGCACAGCCATCGGCGAAGGCCGCCGCAAGGCCGGCATGGCGCAGCCGCTGTACCAGTGGACCCCGTCCATCGCCCCCTCCGGCATGGCCTTCTATGATGCCGCCGCGTTCCCACGCTGGCGTGGCAACCTGCTGGTCGGCGCCCTGAAGTTCCAGATGCTGGTGCGCCTGACCCTGGACGGCGAGCGCGTCGTCGGCGAAGAACGCCTGCTCGAAGGCATCGGCCGCATCCGAGATGTCCGCGTCGGCCCCGATGGTCTGATCTATCTGCTCACCGACGAAGCGAATGGCCGATTGTTGCGCCTGGAACCGGTGAGGTGACGTTGTATACAAGGTGTTGGAGGCTATGGTGGGCTTGACTTGAGCCTGAGCCACGGCTGACCGACACGCACGGTATTTTCGTCAATGTCGGCTCAGCGGCGATCCATCACAACGCGTGCTATCAGCCATCAAGCGGGCTGCAAGTTGTAGGAGGCTCCGCTTGCGGGCCGATTTCACAAGGCTCGCGCCGCAAGCGGACGCTCCTACAACGCGGTCAACTGCCGGTTTTAGGTTCATGCAACCCAGACCCACGCCGGAAAATGTTCGTAAACGGGGTCAGACACGAAGGGCGCTTACTCAAACCAAAAACCACCGTCATTCCCGCGAATGCGGGAATCCAGGCAGGATAAAAAACACTGGATTCCCGCATTCGCGGGAATGACGAATGCGTTTGTTTCAGTCGTTTTCGCGAAAGTAAGTGCCATTCGGGTCAGACACCAATCGCAACCCGCGCTACAACTGCCTGAAGACCGCAACTAGACGGAT
>CAZUSF010000418.1:0-2106 GCA_964623355.1 uncultured Thiobacillus sp.
GTGGATGGGATAGGCGCGGTCGCCGAGTTCTACGGTCAGGGTTTGCATGGTGTTCAAGTTGTCGCTGCGAGAAGGTGGCAATGATAATCCGGCCATGCAATTTGCCGCGTGTCACTACCAAGACTGGCTGGCTTAGCCGTGTCAGCCGAAATGTTGGGTTACGCCGGCAAAAAACCACCGGCTAACCCAACCTACAGGGGCTGGCTTAACCCGTGTCAGATGTAGGTCGGGTTAGCGCAGCGTAACCCGACAATCACGCTGGCTGGCTTAGCCGTGTCAGCCGAAATGTTGGGTTACGCCGGTAAAACCCCACCGGCTAACCCAACCTACAAGGGGCTGGCTTAACCCGTGTCAGCCGTAGGTCGGGTTAGCGCAGCGTAACCCGACAATCACGCAACACCTAAAGCCACGCCTCCCCCAACGCCTGCGCCTGTTGCAAAACCAGTTCCACCGCGCCCTCCTGCTGATCAGGCGGGTACTTATATTTCCGCAAAATCCGCTTCACCATCAGCCGCAACTTGGCCCGCACGCTCTCGCGCTGTGACCAGTCGACGCTGATGTTCTTGCGCAGGTTTTCGGTCAGTTCGTGGGCGATCTTCTTCAACGTATCGTCGCTCAGTTCGCGCACTGCCGATTCGTTGTCGGCCAACGCATCGTAGAAGCGGATTTCATCCTCGGTCAGGCCCAGCTCGGCGCCGCGTTCGGCCGCCGCGCGAAACTTCTTCGCCATCTCGATCAGTTCTTCGATGACCTGGGCCGTCTCGATGGCGCGGTTCTGGTAGCGCTTCACCACGTTGGCCAGCAGTTCGGAAAACTTCTTCTCCTGCACCACGTTGCCGGCAAAGCGCGACTTGATCTCGCCCTCCAGCAGGCGTTCCAGCAGTTCGATCGCCAGGTTACGTTCCGGCATGTTCTGCACTTCGGCCAGGAAATCGTCATCGAGGATGCCGATGTTCGGCTTGTCCAGGCCTGCCGCATCGAAGATGTCGACGACCTCCTCCGACACCACGGCGGAGCCGATGATCTGGCGGATCGCCAGTTCGCGTTCCTCATTGGTTTTCTTCTGTTTGCTGAGGTCGCGCTTGGTCAGGATAACTTTGACGGCCTGGAAGAAGGCGACTTCTTCGCGCACCGCCTTGGCCTCGTCCAGCGTGCAGCAGAGCGAGAAGGCCTTGCTCATGGCCAGGGCGGTATCGGCAAAGCGCCGCTTGCCGTCCTTCTGGCCCAATACATGGTTGGCGGCGCCGGCCAGCCGCTTGTGGCCGGTGCTGGCAAAGTCGCTGTAATCAAAGCCATGCAGCATGCCGCGCAGCACGTCGAGTTTTTCTTCCAGAACGGCGTAGGCCTCATGCACATCCACCGTGGGACGACCGCGCCCCTTGCTGGCGGTGTATTCCTTCAGGGCGCTCTTCAACTCGTTGGCGATGCCGATGTAGTCCACCACCAGCCCGCCTTGCTTGTCCTTGAACACGCGATTGACGCGGGCAATGGCCTGCATCAGGTTGTGTCCCTTCATCGGCTTGTCGACGTACAGCGTATGCACGCAGGGCGCATCGAAACCGGTCAGCCACATGTCACGCACGATGACCAGGCGCAGCGGGTCGGCCGGGTCTTTGAAACGTTTCTCCAACCGCTTTTTGGTTTGTGCGCTGTAAATGTGGGGCCGTAGCAACGCTTTGTCGCTGGCCGAGCCGGTCATCACGATCTTGATCGCGCCGCTTTCCGGATCGGTGTCATGCCAGTCCGGGCGCAGCTTCACGATTTCGTTGTAGAGATGAACGCAAATCTCGCGGCTCATGCCGACCACCATCGCCTTGCCGGTCTGCGCTTTATTGCGTTCCTCGAAGTGCGCCACCAGGTCGGCCGCGACACGGGCGATACGCGGTTCTGCACCGACCACCTTTTCCAGCGCGGCCCAGCGGCTTTTCAGCTTGGCCTGCTGGTCTTCTTCCTCGTCTTCCGCCAGTTCATCCACCTCGGCATCGATGGCCGGCAGATCGGCTTCCTTCAGTGACAGCTTGGCCAGCCGCGATTCAAAGGAGATCGCAACTGTCGCGCCATCCTCTTTCGATTGCTGCCTGTCGTAGATGTGGATGTAATCACCGA
>CAZUSF010000419.1:0-2104 GCA_964623355.1 uncultured Thiobacillus sp.
ATCGTACCGCTGAACTCCTTGCCATAGCCCGAAAACGCATCCTGATTCTGGATGGTGCGATGGGCACCATGATCCAGCGCTACGACTTGACCGAGGCGGATTATCGCGGCGCGCGCTTCGCCGATTTCGGCCGCGATCTGAAGGGCAACAACGATCTACTGTTGCTGACCAAGCCGGAAATCATCCGCGAAATTCATAGCCAGTACCTGGCCGCTGGCGCAGACATTCTGGAAACCTGCACCTTCAACGCCAACAGCATTTCGATGGCTGATTACGGCATGGAGCACCTGGTCTGGGAGATCAACCACGAGGGCGCAAAACTGGCGCGCGCGGCGGCGGATGAATATTCGACGCCGGACAAGCCGCGTTTCGTCGCCGGCGTGCTCGGGCCGACTTCGCGCACCGCGACGCTGTCGCCCGACGTCAACGATCCCGGTTTCCGCAACGTCACGTTCGATCAACTGGTCACCACCTATTACGAAGCCACCGATGGCCTGGTCAAGGGTGGTGCCGATCTGCTGCTGATCGAAACCGTGTTCGACACGCTGAACGCCAAGGCGGCAGTGTTCGCAGTGAAGAAGTACTTCGATGACGTGGGCAGAACCTGGCCGATCATGATTTCCGGCACCATCACCGACGCCTCCGGCCGCACGCTGTCCGGCCAGACGGTGGAAGCGTTCTGGAATTCGCTGCGCCATGCCGACTGTTTCTCGTTCGGTTTCAATTGCGCGCTGGGTGCGGCCGAACTGCGTCAGCACATCGACGAGATTTCGCAGAAGGCCAATTGCCTGGTTTCCGCCCATCCCAACGCCGGCCTACCCAATGCCTTTGGTGGCTACGACGAAACCGGCGCGCAAATGGCGGAGCAAATCGGCGAATGGGCGCGCGCCGGCCTGCTCAACATCGTCGGCGGCTGCTGCGGCACCTCGCCGGAACACATCAAGGCGATTGCCGACGCGGTGGCCGACTGCGCGCCGCGCGTGCCGCCCGTGATCACGCCGTCCTTGCGTCTGTCCGGTCTGGAACCGTTCAACGTCGGCAAGGACAGTCTGTTCGTCAACGTTGGCGAGCGCACCAACGTCACCGGCTCGGCCAAGTTCAAGCGGCTGATCATCGACGGCAACTACGACGAAGCGCTGGTCATTGCGCGTCAGCAGGTCGAAGCCGGCGCGCAGATCATCGACATCAACATGGACGAAGGCATGCTCGACGGCGAAGCGGCGATGGTGCGCTTCCTGAATCTGGTCGCCAGCGAGCCGGACATCGCGCGGGTGCCGATCATGATCGATTCGTCGAAGTGGGCGATCATCGAAGCCGGCCTGAAATGCGTGCAGGGCAAGGCGGTGATCAACTCGATCTCGATGAAGGAAGGCGAGGCCGAATTCCTCGAACGCGCCAACCTCGCGCGGCGCTATGGCGCGGCGGTCATCGTCATGGCGTTCGACGAAGCCGGCCAGGCCGACACCTATGCGCGCAAGGTCGAAATCAGCGCGCGCGCCTACAAGTTGCTGACCGAACAGGTCGGCTTCCCGGCGGAAGACATCATCTTCGACCCGAACATCTTCGCCATCGCCACCGGCATCGAGGAACACGCCAACTACGCGGTCGACTTCATCGAAGCGACGCGCTGGCTGCGCCAGAACCTGCCGCATACGCATGTCTCCGGCGGCGTCTCCAATGTGTCGTTCTCGTTTCGCGGCAACGATCCGGTGCGCGAGGCGATCCACACCGTGTTCCTCTATCACGCGATCCAGGCCGGCATGGACATGGGCATCGTCAACGCCGGCCAGCTCGGCGTCTACGACGAAATCCCCGCCGAATTGCGCACGCTGGTCGAAGACGTCGTGCTCAATCGCAACCCGGATGCCGCCGACCGCCTGGTCAGCTTTGCTGAAACGGTGAAGGGCAAGGTCAAGGATGCCGTCGAAGAACAGGCCTGGCGCAGCGAGCCGGTGCTGGCGCGGTTGACGCATGCGCTGGTCAAGGGCATCACCACGCACATCGTCGAGGACACCGAGGAAGCGCGGTTGATGTTCGATCATCCGGTGAAGGTCATCGAAGGCCCGCTGATGGACGGCATGAACGTGGTCGGCGACCTGTTCGG
>CAZUSF010000420.1:0-2103 GCA_964623355.1 uncultured Thiobacillus sp.
AAATATCCATTATTATAACCACTTGTCGGGCTAACTGCAAAAGAAATAATAGTCAGTAGCGCTTGTACTGTAAAATAAATGTTGATAGAGCAATTTGCGACGTTTCTGCTCCGCCTACTTTGGCGAGAATCGGGTAGGAGGGGAAATTTAATAATTTCCCCGACCTCCCACACCACCGTACGTACCGTTCGGTATACGGCGGTTCCTAAGTTTACGCCTTAACAGTTTTGTAGTAATCCGCGAGAAATTGATAACCAGCCTTTCTAAGTAGGTCGTCAGTTATTGAACAGCTTAGTATTTGGCTACCGGCTATATGCCAGTAGCCTTTTCTTGTATTGGCATACTTGATGGCATTTTGCTGGTTGTAGCCCAGGCTTTTGAGCATCCGGTATCTTGTTTTGATTTTCTTCCACCGCTTCCAGATGAACATGCGAAGCCTTCTGCGTAGCCATTTGTCGGTGTTTTCAAGGAGCTGTTTCATGTCGGCAAGCTTGAAGTAGTTGACCCAGCCTGTTACGAATTGTTTCAAGTTGAGTTTTAATGCTTCATAGCTGATGCCTTTACTTCTCGATGTTATCCCTCTTATCTTATCCTTCATTTTAACTGCGCTTTTGGGGTGTACTCTCAGGCTTATTCCCGCTTTTACTGCATAGAACCCGTATCCAAGGTATTTGATACGTCCGATGTAGGCTACCACCGTTTTCTCCTTGTTCACACGAAGCTTTAGGGTGTGCTCAATGAATGGCAGGATATGCTCCATCATCCTCTGCGCACTTCTTTTACACCGTGCAAATAATAGTATATCGTCGGCGTATCTGACAAATCTAATGCCCCGCCTTTCGAGCTCTCGGTCAAGTTCGTTTAGCATGATATTACTGCACAGCGGACTGAGATTTCCCCCTTGGGCTAAACCAATCGTTGTCTCTTCAAACCTTTTACTTTTGATTGCTCCCGCTCTCAGGTATTTGTGTATCAGCGAGATGACTCGACCATCTTTGATGGTTCTGGAGAGTATTTCTATCATCTTAGACTGATTCACTACATCAAAGAATTTCTCGAGGTCCATGTCCACCACATAGGTGTAGCCCTCGTTTGCGTATTCCTTGCATTTCCTGAGGGCATCATGCGCACTTCGTCTTGGTCTGAAGCCATAACTGGTTTCGCTGAACGTGGGGTCGTATATCGGGGATAACACCTGTTGGATGCCTTGCTGGATGACTCTGTCTACTGCTGTCGGTATGCCAAGCTGTCTCATTTTCCCGTTTTCCTTGGGTATTTCTACCCGCCGGACTGGACTCGGACGGTGTTTTCCGTCCAGAATGGCTTTTCGTAGCTCATTCCCATTGCTTTTGAGATACTCCAGAAGAAGCTCTGTTGTCATCCCATCCACGCCGTGCGACCCTTTGTTTTTCTTGACTTGTTTATATGCTTTGTTTAGGTTGTCTGGGTCTAGAATTTGCTCCAACAGTCCATTCACTTTTCTGTCGGCATCGGTGATGTTGTTTTCAGTTATCCTCTTTTCGGTAAGCGCTCCGTCATACCCGTTGTGTTCCGCACTATCTCTTTGACGGTAGCCACTGCTACTGCAATGTGTTCTGCTTTTCTTCGTCCCGATTTCGGTAACTTTCATTGACTTTCACCTCCTTAGGTTCAACCCTTCATGACCTTGCCTGCAAGGTCACTACTATGGTATCGGCTGACTTCTCACGGCAAATCCTTTTTAAACCATACTTCACAAAGTTGTTCCATATGTCCGTGAGATCTCCCCAGGTAAGAACGCAATCTTTCTCTCCATCTGTCTGCCACATTTACACTAGCTGGTTCCGAGTAGTTATTGGACTTCGACTTGTGTAGCAGCCTTATCCACAGCTATTGCCTGATGTGATTTCTGTTCGTCAGACCAGAGATTTGCCGCCGGCTTCCTTCAGATTCCACCTCGCGGTGGACACCCTTGCCTTAAGCTATACACTTCCCACTACTAGGGCGTGTTCGGGACTCTCACCCGTTAGATTGCGCCCATGCTGGGCGCACTAAAAAAAGAGGCGCGGTGCAAATTTATGCACCGCGCCTCTTCTTCGAATTAATTTAAATTATAGGCTCCTT
>CAZUSF010000421.1:0-2098 GCA_964623355.1 uncultured Thiobacillus sp.
ACCTGGCGGTTGAACATGGTGTGGTAGTAGTAAATCCGGTTGCTCAGGTCCGACGCCGAAGTGATCTGCGTCGCGCCGGGAATATCCGCCGGCAGCGCGTTGCGCGGCAGGATAGCGCCGAGCGGAATATTGAAACCGTCCAGAATCCGGAAGGCTTCGAAGGTCGCGTCGAGCGCGCTTGGCAGCGGGCGCGCCGAAGCGGTCAAGGCGGCGGCACGGATAAAGCGCGATGGCGGCGTGAAGTCGCCCGGCAAGCCGATCATGCCGGAGCCGGAGCCGAGCGGACTCAAGTCGAGGTCGCCCACTTTCAGCGTCTGGCGCGGGTCGGGCGTCAGCTGCAGGTAGTTGCGCAGATTGGTCAGGTGCCAGTCGTAGGTTGGCGCGTTGGTGACTACGCCGAGGAAGGCATCGTAGATTTTCATTTTGCCGCCCTCGACCAGCTCGATGATGATGCTGGCGCCGGAAGGGTCGCTGATCTTCCAGTGGAACGGCAACGCCGCGCCGCCGAAGCGCTTGTCCTCGACATTGATCACCCGGATCTTGTCGAGGTTGGCGCGCACCTCATCGACGCTGCCGAAGGAAGACAACATCCATTGCATGAAGTCGCCGACGCTGAGCGAACGCGCTGCCTGCTGCGGATCATAGGGACTGTATTCGGCGAAACCCGGCAGGTAATACATGCCGACATAAAGTCCGACTTCGTTCATGCCATCCGGGCCGTAATCCTGGCCATAGGCGGTCATCGACAAAAAGCCGTGGCGGCCGGTCCACTGCATGCCATTCGGGCCTTCCGGGGTCAGCGAAACGAACGCCTTGTTGCGCGGAAACAGGGCAATCCGATAGTGCTGCGCATCGCTCAGCGCCCACTCCACGGTTCTTGCCACCACCACGCTACCGTCGCCGGCCTTCAGCGAAATACCGGTGCAAGCCTGCGCGGCCGGCGATAGCACAGAGAACAGCGCGACGATCAAGGCGGGGAGATAGCGTTTCATCAAGACGGCTCCGGAAGTCAATGCATGCGAGGGGGGCCAGTCTACCGTCAGGTCGCTCTTTTTGCCGTCTCTCACAAGTGACGTTGTACGTTGGACTTTGGAAGTTGCCAGGTCGATGCTACCAACACTTTAAAACCCCAACCCAGGCTGGACAGCCGCCGCTTCGCGCGTCGCCTTTCCGGTATTCTCGCGACCTTGATGTTTCGCTTGTAGCCAATCTGCTGCGCTCGTCATGCCAACGATTTAAACAGGCGGGCACAACGAACAAGCCTTCCAATCATTGAATTAGCGGGTCACCTTGATAGGGATGAGAACCATGCTTCGTATTGTTCTAGCCGCCAGCCTGCTGCTGACTTGTTTGGCGGGGTGCAGCGCCTTGCCGCGCAATCATGCGGTCCCCGAGAACGATGCGGCGCGAGCCAGTGTGCCGGGTCTTGAGGATGTTCGCTATGTCGTCGGCAATCCTGCCGACATGCGGCGGCTTGCTCGCGACGTCGCTGATACCTGGCCGCGCGAGCGCGCCTGGCTGGAGGCGCAAGGAAAATCGTCCCGCCAGTTGCCGCCCAGCCACCTGCTGGCCTTGTCCGGCGGAGGCGACAAGGGGGCGTTTGGCGCCGGCTTGCTGAATGGCTGGACAG
Organism: uncultured Thiobacillus sp.; assembly: GCA_964623355.1. Taxonomy (GTDB): domain Bacteria; phylum Pseudomonadota; class Gammaproteobacteria; order Burkholderiales; family Thiobacillaceae; genus PFJX01. The sequence goes on from CAZUSF010000421.1 coordinate 1,631, forward strand.
CCAGCGGCAAGCGTCCCGAGTTTCTCCTGGTTACGGGTATCAGTACCGGGGCGCTGATTGCGCCTTTCGCCTTTTTGGGACCGAAATACGATGCTCGGTTAAAGCAGCTCTATACCAATACCCGGCCCAAAGAGTTGATCGAATTACGCAGTTTCCTGGCGGCGCTGACCAACGATCACGTCGCGGATACGGCACCTTTGCGCAAGTTGCTCGCCAAGTACATCAATCGGGCCTTTCTTGACGAGATTGCCGCCGAATATAACAAGGGGCGGGAGTTGTGGATCTCCACTACCAACCTCGACGCGCGTCGACGCGTGATCTGGAACATGACAAAACTGGCCAGCCGCAGCGATCCGCGCGTGTTGCCCCTGTTTCAGGACATCATGATCGCCTCGGCGGCGATTCCCGGTGCTTTCCCGCCGGTCCTTATCGAGGTGGACGTGGATGGCAAGCGCTACCACGAGATGC
>CAZUSF010000422.1:0-2097 GCA_964623355.1 uncultured Thiobacillus sp.
AATATTGCGCGCGAGAACGAAGGCCGCCCAGCGGTGAACGGTCTTTGGCCTTGGGGCGGCGGATTCATGCCGAAGCTCAGTCCAAAATTCGACCTGTTCGCAGCGGACCTTTTTGAAATCCAGGCACTGGCGCACCAGGCTTGCCGGCCATTCATTGCGGCCCCGAAAGTGTTGTCCGAGCTTCCTGCCAACCAGCACGCCCTGGTCGCGCTGACCCAACCGGAAGCGGATTGGGACGGCGACCTCGTTGCCCGTCTGACGCAACTCGAAGAAAACTGGTTTCAACCGCTGCTGCGGCAAATGACCTGGGGTCGAATCGGGCAGATGCGACTGGATCTGATAGGACACCAGGCAGTGACGCTGAGCCCCGCGATGGCCTGGCGCTTCTGGCGTTAAGAACGCTTCAGAGGCCATTGGCCGGCGTAATTAAATTAAGGCTGTGTTCGCAAATCATGTTGCTAAGCCGTTGTTCCGAGAGCCATAGCGAGCCACTGAGCGGGTTTTAGCTCTCCTCCTGAGTGACGGTCGATCGCACGGAACCAGCCCAGATAGTTAGCCAAGTAGCATGTGGCCACGCCGCGAAACTTGTAGACCCAGGCTTTGAGCCGGCTGTGATAGGCATTGACGTTCTGAATGTGCCAAGCGCCATCGACACGGATGCCGGCCGACAGATTGACGGCGTGATGCTCGATACCCAATTCACGCGCTGCACCTGCAAGCGCCCTACTCCCGTCAGTGCAGAGCACGACATCCTTACCCACGAACGGTTTCAGCGTGGCAGACAGCGTTGCCTTATCCATCGCCTTCAACACGCAATCCATCGTTACGCCAGCGCGATCGCGAGCCACCAGCACCGGCACCTGCTCGTGCGACAGTCCGCGCTGGGCGGCTTTTCCGCCGCGCTTGCGTGCCTTGCGATCCAGACCGCTCCGCTTTCCTTTGAACGACAGCAAGAACATCGTTTCATCCGCTTCGGCAATGCCGGTCAGGGCCTTCGGCTGGATGGCTTTGGGTAACGCTAGAAAGCGATGCCGCCAGCGGTGGGCGGTGCTGAGGTGAATATTCAAGGTGCAGGCGACATCGCGGAGCGTCCGGCCGTCCTGGAGCGCTTGCGCCTGGTCAAGCCACTTGCCCCGCTTGTGCAATCGGTTCAATGGCGTGCCAGTCAGGGCGGTGAACGTCTTGCTGCACGCCTGGCAGCGATAGCGTTGTAATCCGCTGGCGTGGCCGTGCCGAGTCACGTGCTCTGACTTGCAGTGCGGGCAGGTCGCGCCATTCGCGAAGCGTTCCTCGATAATCACCTTTGACGCCGGCTGCGCATCCAATGCCGCCAACTCGACTGCCACGATCTTGCGCTGCACAGGGGTCAGGTCTCGCAACGCAGCAGTAATGCGTTTTAACTCGGGCTTTCTCATTGAGGGCTCCTGCATGACCCGGCGCACATGCGCCGTGACTCACAGTTTCCACTCTCAGTGTCTCACTATATGAGACACCAACATGGTTTGCGAACACAGCCTAAATTAATCTGACCTTTTAGGATGGGCCAAGCGCAGCGGGCCCATCGAACGTTGCGCTGCGACTAGCGTTAACGCAACCATCAACGTGGCACGCTTACCTGATACATCCTGGCGGCGATGATGCCCTTGCGTTTGAGCAGGCCACGTGCCGATCGGTGGGTTTCGTAATAGCGCGGATTCGGAATCATCGCTGCCAGCAATGCAGCCTGATCGCGCCCAATACCCGCCGCAGAAGTCTTGAAATAACGCCGGCTGGCGGCTTCGGCGCCATAAATGCCGTTGCCCCACTCAATGACATTCAGATACACCTCAAGTATCCGGCGCTTGCTCCAGAGCGACTCGATCATCACCGTGATAACGGCTTCCTGCACCTTGCGCAACGGGTTGCGCGAGGCGGAAAGGAACAGATTCTTGGCGAGTTGCTGGCTGATGGTGGAGCCGCCGGCGGCGATGCGTCCCTTTTTCAGGTTCTTTTCCAGCGCCATTTCCATGGCTTCCCAATCAAACCCTTCATGCGCCAGAAAACGACTGTCTTCCGCCGCGATGACCGCGCGTTTCAACTGGATCGAGATGCGGTTGT
>CAZUSF010000423.1:0-2076 GCA_964623355.1 uncultured Thiobacillus sp.
ACTGATCCCTGGAAACCGGATATGCGAGTGAAATTAAAGACAAAGGTGTAAACATTTGTACTTTGATTAGCTGGTCAAGCTAATCAAGGCGCACGGTGGATGCCTAGGCGTCGGAGGCCGAAGAAGGACGTGGCAAGCTGCGAAAAGCCCGGGGTAGGTGCAAGCAACCGTAGAACCCGGGATATCCGAATGGGGCAACCCGGCGGGGAAACCCCCCGTCAGCGCGAGAGCGCAGGGAACCAGGCGAACTGAAACATCTAAGTAGCCTGAGGAACGGAAATCAAAAGAGACTCCCCTAGTAGCGGCGAGCGAACGGGGACGAGCCCAAACCGGGAGTGTGTGATAGGTGGCAGCCGTTGCACTTCCGGGGTTGTGGGAGTACCTGTGGAGAGCTGCCAGGCTCCGCTTTCAAAGACTTATCAGCCGAAGCTTCTGGGAAGGGGCGCGGAACAGGGTGAAAGCCCCGTAGGCGAAGACAAGTTGTAGAGAGTAGGTAGATCCCGAGTACCGCGGGACACGAGAAACCCTGCGGGAAACAGGGGGGACCACCCTCCAAGGCTAAGTACCATCCGACGACCGATAGTGAACCAGTACCGTGAGGGAAAGGTGAAAAGCACCCCGGGAGGGGAGTGAAATAGTACCTGAAACCGTGCGCTGACAAACAGTGGGAGCGGACTTGATCCGTGACCGCGTACTTTTTGTAGAACGGACCGGCGAGTTACGTTATGTGGCGAGGCTAAGTGCTGCAGGCACGGAGCCTGAGGGAAACCGAGTCTTAATAGGGCGTTTAGTCGCATGGCGTAGACCCGAAACCAGGTGAGCTATCCATGTCCAGGGTGAAGGTTTAGTAAAATAAACTGGAGGCCCGAACCCACGTACGTTGAAAAGTGCGGGGATGAGGTGTGGATAGGGGTGAAATGCCAATCGAACCTGGAGATAGCTGGTTCTCCCCGAAATAGCTTTAGGGCTAGCCTCGGTTAAGAGGGCAATGGTGGTACAGCACTGATTTGGCTAGGGGGCATACCGCTTACTGAACCATCTCAAACTCGGAATGCCATTGTACCGTTTACCGGGAGTCAGTCCGTGGGTGCTAAGATTCACGGGCGAGAGGGAAACACCCCGGACCGTCGGCTAAGGTCCCAAAATCTGTGCTAAGTGGATAAGGATGTGGCGGCGCTAAAACAGCCAGGATGTTGGCCCAGAAGCAGCCATCATTTAAAGAGTGCGTAACAGCTCACTGGTCGAGCGACGCCGCGCCGAAAATGTACCGGGGCTCAAGCACAGTACCGAAGCCGCGGAATTTGTAAGAATTGGTAGGGGAGCGCCGCATGGGCGTTGAAGCATAAGCTGTAAAGCGTTGTGGAGCGCATGCGGGTGAGAATGCCGGTATTAGTAGCGAGAAAGCAGGTGAGAATCCTGCTCGCCGAAAACCTGAGGTTTCCTGGGGAAGGCTCGTCCGCCCAGGGTAAGTCGGGGCCTAAGCCGAGGCCGAAAGGCGCAGGCGATGGACAACGGGTGAAGATTCCCGTACCGTCTTAAACCGCTATTACTGATGCGGGGACGCAGGAGGAAAAGCAGAGCGTATTTTTGGAAATGTACGTCTAAGCGCGCGGGTGGACGGAGGTTAAAAGATCCGTCAATACACCGAGGCGTTATGGGGACCGAAACAGCGATGGAGTAGGGAAGCTGCCGTATCCACACTGCCAAGAAAAGCCGCTAGGGAGGAATAAGACGCCCGTACCGCAAACCGACACAGGTAGGTTAGGAAGAGAATTCCAAGGCGCGCGAGCGAACCCTCGTTAAGGAACTCGGCAAAATAGTGCCGTAACTTCGGGAGAAGGCACGCCTCCTTTTGTGAACATTAAACTTTGGGAGCAAGAGGAGGCCGCAGAGAAAAGGCCCAAGCGACTGTTTACCAAAAACACAGGTCTGCGCGAAACCGAAAGGTGAAGTATGCGGGCTGACGCCTGCCCGGTGCCGGAAGGTCAAGGGGAGAGGTTAGCGCAAGCGAAGCTTTGAACTTAAGCCCCGGTAAACGGCGGCCGTAACTATAACGGTCCTAAGGTAGCGAAATTC
>CAZUSF010000424.1:0-2068 GCA_964623355.1 uncultured Thiobacillus sp.
ACGTGGCCGCTCCAGGGAGGGAATAGCCACTGTGAAGATGGACAATTCGCAGACTCCGTTGTTTTACAGTTGCGTAACTAAATAAACCATCCTCAGCCCTTTCCCCCAAAGGGTTTTTTTATGTCAACTTTTATGAAAATATATGTTGTGTATTGTCGTGTAATGTGATACAATAGTGCTGGAGGTGATTTTTTATGTATCTTCGTAAAAGCATGAGCAATGGTAAGGTCTACTTGTCTTTTGTCCAGGGTTACCGAGAAAATGGAAAGGTTAAACAAAAGACAATCGAAAAAATTGGTTATCTTGAAGATCTCGAAAAAATCTACGACGATCCAATTGCTCACTTTAAAAGTGTTGCCAAGGAGCGTTCGGAGTCGGAGTCCGTGCCAAAACGTCTTGAACTTGACCTTTTGGCTACTCTTCCTGAAGAAACCAATTTACGAAAGAATGTCGGCTATGCTGCTTTAAAAGCTGTTTACGCGTTGCTTGACATCAGGGACTTTTGGCAGAGCAAGCAGCGTCATCTGAAGGTGGATTACAATTTGAATAGCATTTTTAGCCTTCTTGTTTTCAACCGGTTTCTTTCTCCTTGCTCAAAAAAGCATGCTTTTGATACTAAGGATGAATATTTTGAGTCTTTTGATTTTTCTTTGGCTGATACTTATCGGGCGCTAGATTTTTTTTGTCAGCAATCTCATGCTATCCAGCAGCACCTCCATCAAAAGATTTGTAATTTGATGGGAAGAGAAAAGGATTTAGGTTATTACGATGTGACAAATTACTATTTTGAAATCCCGTATGAGGATGAGGATGTGTTTGATGATGCTGGTAAATTGATAGGTAAGGGTAATCGCAAAAGAGGGCCCTCTAAGGAGCATCGCAAGGATCCTATTGTTCAAATGGGTTTGCTGATGGATACGAAGGGGATTCCCATGGCTTTTAATATTTTCTCTGGCGGCGAAAGCGAAAAAACATCTTTGCTTCCTGTGGTGCGCCGCGTCAAAAGGGACTTTGACCTGGCCCGCATTATTGTTGTCGCAGACCGGGGTCTTAATACCAGCGACAACACGGTATTTCTTGCTGGCAAGAATCATGATGACATGGGGGGCAATGACGGCTATGTGTATGGGCAAAGCATTCTTGGGGCGGATCGGGAGTTTAAAGACTGGGTTCTAGACCAAGGGGGGTATCTAGTCGATGAGGAAATTGATCCGGATGGCAGCCAGGTTTTCTTTAAGCATAAATCCCGCATTTACGCTAAGAAAATCCAGTTAAGAAACTCTCAGGGTAAGCGCAACCGACCGATGGAGATCTACCAAAAGCAGATGGTCTATTATTCGGAGAAGTATGCAAGGAAGCAGAAAATGGACAGGGAAAGGGTAATTGCCAAGGCTAAAGATCTTATCACTAGCCCTGGTAGTTATACCAGGGCCTCTAGTTTTGGTGCCGCCGGTTATGTTAACAACATTAAGTTTGTCAAGGATACGGGGGAGATATCCAATGAGCAGGTGCTTTCCCTTAATGAGGAGCGGATTCGCCAAGAGGAGCAATTTGACGGCTACTATTCGATTGTGACCAGCGAAAAACATTTATCCGATGTGGAAATTCGTAATATTTACAAGGGGTTGTGGGAGATTGAAGAGTCTTTTAGAATCATCAAAAGTGAATTTAAGGCAAGGCCCGTTTACGTAAACACAAAAGAACATATGGATGCCCACTTTCTGATCTGCTTTGTAGCTCTTGTACTTATGCGCGTTCTTGAGCACATGCTGGATAAAAAATATACGGTCAAACAGATTAGAAATTCCCTCCAGCGTTATTCTTGTTCGCATCTTGAGCAAAATTACTATTTGTTCGATTATCGCGACGAAGTGATTAAAACGATTGAGACTGTCTTTAATCTCGATCTGGGCAAAAAAATCATGTCCCTGGCAGAAATAAAAAAAATTCTGCGATACAGCAAATAGACAAAATACACTACAACTATCTGCACGACTAGGAAAGCCGCTATCCTTTATTTTATAAAGGTCTAGCGGCTTTTTGCAAACTTTGAACTGTAAAACTCAGG
>CAZUSF010000425.1:0-2021 GCA_964623355.1 uncultured Thiobacillus sp.
ACGAAGTCATGGAAGGCGTGCCGGAGATGATCCCGGACATCCAGGTCGAAGCGACTTTTCCGGACGGCACCAAGCTGGTTACGGTGCATCACCCCATCGTGTGATTGAGATACCCGCATGGAAACCCGCGCAAATCCCGTCATACCGGCGCATGCCGTTATCCAGAGCCAGTCGAGAACGTCGAGCCTGCCGCACTGGACCCCGGCTTTCGCCGGGGTGACGGACTTTGTCTGCAACGTGAAGAGGACATGATCATGATCCCAGGTGAATGCGCTATCCAGCCCGGCGAGATCGAACTGAACATCGGCCGACCGACGCTGACGCTGAGCGTCGCCAATACCGGCGACCGGCCAATCCAGGTCGGTTCGCATTACCACTTCTTCGAAACCAACGAAGCGCTGGCATTCGACCGAGCCGCCGCGCGCGGCATGCGGCTGAACATCGCCGCCGGCACGGCGGTGCGCTTCGAACCGGGCCAGAGTCGCACCGTCGAGTTGGTGGCCTACGCCGGCGAGCGCAAGGTTTACGGTTTTCAAGCCATGGTACAGGGGGCGCTATGAAAATTTCCCGACAAGCTTATGCCGAAATGTTCGGCCCGACCGTGGGCGACAGGGTACGCCTTGCCGATACCGACCTGTGGATCGAGGTCGAGCACGACTACACGATCTATGGCGATGAAGTGAAATTCGGCGGCGGCAAGGTGATCCGCGACGGCATGGGCCAGGGCCAGAAAGTCGCGTCTGAAGTCGCCGATACGGTCATCACCAACGCGCTGATCGTCGATGCGGTGCTGGGCATCGTCAAGGCTGACATCGGCCTGAAGAACGGCACCATCGCCGCCATCGGCAAGGCCGGCAATCCGGACGTGCAACCCGGAGTGACGATCAACATCGGCGCCGCCACCGAGATCATCGCCGGCGAAGGCATGATCGTCACCGCCGGCGGCATCGACAGCCACATCCACTTCATCTGCCCGCAGCAGATCGAGGAAGCGCTGATGAGCGGCATTACCACCATGCTCGGCGGCGGCACCGGGCCGGCCACCGGCACTTTCGCCACCACCTGCACGCCGGGGCCGTGGCACATCCATCGCATGCTGCAGGCCGCCGACGCCTTCCCGATGAACCTGGGCTTCTACGGCAAGGGCAACGTCAGCCAGCCGGAGCCGCTGCGCGAACAGGTGCGCGCCGGCGCCATGGGTCTGAAGCTGCACGAAGACTGGGGCACCACGCCGGCCGCCATCGACAACTGCCTCAACATCGCCGACGAAATGGATGTGCAGGTCGCCATCCACACCGACACGCTCAACGAATCCGGCTTCGTCGAAACCACGCTGGCGGCATTCAAGGGCCGCGCCATCCACACCTTCCACACCGAAGGCGCCGGCGGCGGCCACGCGCCGGACATCATCAAGGCGGCGAGCATGCCCAACGTGCTGCCCAGTTCGACCAACCCGACCATGCCGTACACGGTGAACACCATCGACGAGCACCTCGACATGCTGATGGTCTGCCACCATCTGGATGCCGGCATCGCCGAAGACGTCGCCTTCGCCGAGTCCCGCATCCGGCGCGAAACCATCGCCGCCGAAGACATCCTGCACGACCTCGGCGCGTTCTCGATGATGAGCTCCGATTCGCAGGCGATGGGCCGCGTCGGCGAAGTCATCATTCGCACCTGGCAGACGGCGCACAAGATGAAGCTGCAGCGCGGTCATCTCCCCTCTCCCGCAAGCGGGAGAGGGGCCGGGGGAGAGGGAAACAACGACAACTTCCGCGCCAAACGCTACATCGCCAAATACACCATCAACCCGGCCATCACGCACGGCATCGGCCATGTCGTCGGCTCCCTGGAACCGGGCAAACTGGCCGACATCGTGCTGTGGAAACCGGCCTTCTTCGGCGTCAAACCCAGCCTGATCCTGAAAGGCGGCATGATCGCCGCCGCCGCGATGGGCGACCCGAATGCCTCCATCCCGACGCCGCAGCCGGTGCACTACCGGCCGATGTTCGGCAGCTATG
>CAZUSF010000426.1:0-2017 GCA_964623355.1 uncultured Thiobacillus sp.
GTCAGTACATCGTCCAGATACGCATCCGGTTCGATGCGGATGCCGCGACTGCCTTGAATCAGGCCGCGCTGCAGGCCGGCGATGACGACCTCGATACCGGCGCGACGCAGCAGGTCGCTCAGGGTGACGGCTTCCAGGTCTTCAAAACCGGGAGCCAGCGGAATCAGAACACTTGCCATGATGATCTCCTTGCTTGAATGACTTACAACGCCAGCAGCCGATCCGTTTCGGTTGCCGCGCGCTCGGCGCAATCGCCGATCGACAGGCCATTGAGATAGTTGCCGACCAGCGCCAAAGGTTCACGCGTCAATTTGACATCGATCGCGGCCACCCGTTTCGGATGTTCGACACCCGGCGACGGCAGGCGGTTGAGGTTACCGCGTACATGCAGGAAATCGGCCGGCTTCACGCCAAGCACGCTGGCGATGCGCGCCAGTTTGGCGTCCTGGCTCAGGCGACCGGGCTTGAAGTGGAAGGTGAAGCCGCGCAGCGTGGCGTGCGGCACCGGGTCGCGCGTCACTACCGAGAAAAAGTCGTCATCGACGCCAATCAAACCGGCCACCGGCTTGATCCGGGTCTTGTCGGCGGGCAACACGACACCCAGCGCTTCGCTGCTGGACATCGGGAAGGTCTGCAAGTCGCGCGCGATTTCGGGCAGGACATCGGCCAACAAGACGGCGGCGGTATCCACCGGCACGGCGAGGATCAATTGCCGGCAGGCCAGCGGGCCGGATGAGGTCTGCAACTGGTAGCCGGCCACATCGCGGCTGACCGCGCTGACCACGGTTTGCTTGCGCAATTCGAAATCCGCGCCGTCCGCCAGCACTTCCAGCAAACCCTGCAAACCGCCGGAAAAGGTGTATTTGCGCGGCGCGGCCTGCATCCGCGGTTTGCGTCGGAACAGCCATTCAGCCGGAAAGGAATCGGCCGGCTGCGACAGCACGGCGGCAAAAGCCGGGCCGAGCAGACGCCGATAATTGCCGCGTCCGAGCAGGCCACCAAACCATTCCGCGACGCTACGTCCCGGCTTGGGTTTGCCGATGCCAAATGGCAACGAGAACGCGGCCTGGAAAAAATTCAGCCGCTTGAGCGGCGAATGCAGTGTGTTGTCGGCGGCCACAAAGCTGTAACCCATCTTTTCGCGCGGCAACAGGTCTTCCAGCCGACCGCGTGCCTGCAGCGCTTCGAGCAATTGCGAGTAGGAGTTGTAAGCCGTGTGGGCGCCGAGTTCGAGCCAGAAATCGGCACCCTCTTCGTTTGCCTTGATCTCGTCGTTCAAGCGCCAGCTATAGATGCAACCGCCGACACGCGGCGCCGCTTCCAGAACCAACACGCTGCGACCGGCCTGTGCCATGCGCGCCGCCGCAACCAGACCGCTGACACCGGCCCCGACGATGATGCAATCCACTGTTTCCATATTTCTTCAACCTTGTTGTGACTTATTCAGTAAAGCGATGAATCAAACGCCGATCTTTCTTCGTCGGCCGTCCCCTGATGCTGCTGCCGGGTTCCATTTGCGCGCGTCGGTTCTCGATTTGCGTCTGCCGCGCGGCGATGCTTTCCGGCGACTCTTCATACAACTCGCGCGCTACCGGCGCCGGGCCGCGATGGTCGGACAATCCACGCACGCTGACTCGCCAGACCAGATCGCCAATCTGGATATGCAGCAAATCGCCCAGCCGCACTTCGCGACTCGGCTTGATGCGCTCGCCGATGTCGCCCTTATTACCCAGGTCGCCGCCGGGACTGGCGATGCGCACACGGCCACCTTCCACCGCCTCCTGCGCCAGACCGCGTGTTTTGAAGAAGCGCGCCGCCCACAGCCATTTGTCGATGCGCAAACGCGCGGCGGCGGGTGGTTCAAATTGATCAGATGACGTGCGACGTGACATGGGGGCATGATAACGCGCATGCAAGTCTTGACTCTTCTCTGCCTGATTCTAGTGGCCGGCCTCTACGGCTGTTCGACCACCCCGGATGCCACCGCTTACCCGGTCGGCAGGCTGCATTTGCATGA
>CAZUSF010000427.1:0-2016 GCA_964623355.1 uncultured Thiobacillus sp.
GGATTGCTGGCTGATGCCGGCAAACGTTTGCCCTTGGTCGATACGGTGATTTATTCGCTGGAAAAAGAGGACGTGCCGTACTGGAACAAGTTCTTGCAGGGTTATTACGATGCGTCCGGCGTCAGTTCAGACAGCTTCGACCAGGCGATTCGGATGAACGCCGACGGTGAACCCGACCTGACCCCCGACATGCGTCAACGCGGCATTCTGCTGTCCACCGCGGCGCGTCCGTCGCTCAGCTACATGGGCTTCAACATGCTCGATCCGGTGGTGGGTGGCTTGTCGGAACGTTCGCGCAAATTGCGGCAGGCGTTGTCAATTGCCATCGATTACGACGAATTCATCTCCATCTTTCTCAACGGGCGTGGTTTGCCGGGACAAGGGCCGCTGCCGCCTGGCATTTTCGGGCACAAGGAAGGCGAAGCGGGGGTCAATCCGGTGGTGTTTCAGTGGCAGGAAGGCAAGTTGCAACGCCATCCTCTGGATCTGGCCAAACGCCTCCTGGCCGAGGCCGGCTACCCGAATGGCCGCGACAGCAAGACCGGTCAGCCATTGACGTTGTATTTCGATACTGCCGCCAGCGGACCGGAAGCAAAAAGCCGGATGGACTGGTTCCGCAAGCAATTTGCCAAACTGGATATCCAGTTGGTCATCCGCGCCACCGACTACAACCGCTTCCAGGACAAGATGAGCAAGGGCAGCGCGCAGATTTTCGAATGGGGCTGGAACGCCGATTACCCCGATCCGGAGAACTTTTTGTTCCTGCTTTACGGCCCCAACAAGAAGGTGGGGACAGGCGGCGAGAACGCGGCGAACTACCACAATCCGGAATTTGACCGCTTGTTCGATCGCATGAAAGACATGGACAACGGACCGGAGCGACAGGCTGTGATCGACCAGATGATCAAGTTGGCGCGCGAGGATGCGCCCTGGATTTATGCCTTTCATCCAAAGAGCTTTGGTTTGCGTCATGCCTGGGTGAAGAACGCCAAACCCAATCTGATGGCGCATAACCTCCTCAAGTACCGTCGTATCGACCCGGCTACGCGTGCCGCTTACCAAGCCGAATGGAATCGTCCGGTTTGGTGGCCGGTGGGCGTGACAGTGATTCTGCTGGTCGCCGCGATCTGGCCGGCGGTGGCGGCCTATCGACGCCGGTTGCAGGCCACTGCGGCGAGTCAGTAGCAGCCAGCTTGTTAATTCCGATGGAATGGCTTACGGTAAGGATGTAATGCAATCCTTACTTTGGGATTTGAACATGAATGCCATCGCCAAAATCACCAGCAAAGGCCAGACCACGATTCCGCAGGAGATTCGTGCCGCGCTGAAGGTCAAACCCGGCGATCTGATTGCCTGGGAAACGCTGCCTTCAGGCGAAGTGCGGGTGCGGAAGGTCGAGCCGCTTGATCTGGAATACATGCGTGGTCTGGAAGGCACGCTTTCCGAATGGGCGGGTGCGGCGGATGAGGCGGCCTATGCAGGACTTTGAGCTGGACTCTGAGTTGGATTCTGAACCGGCGCTGACCGCCTGGCAGGTGGTCCGGGTGCCATTCCCGTTCACTGATCGGCAAGCGGTCAAGAATCGCCCGGCTCTGGTGCTTTCCGATGCATCGGCGTTCAACGCGCCGGCTGGTCATGCCGTGATGGCGATGATTACTTCTTCGGAGAATGCGCCTTGGCCACTCGATTGCCCGATCCTCAACCTTGAAATGGCGGGCTTGCCAGCGCCTTCCAAGGTTCGCTTCAAGTTGTTTACGCTGGATCAGCGTTTGGTACGTGGCGTACTGGGCCGCCTGGCTGCCGAAGATGAAGCCCGCTTGCGCATCGGCATGGCGAGATTGTTCGGCGAGATGCCGCAGAGCAAGGTGTTGCAGGAATATGGCGATAACAACGATAAACCTAAAAAACGCAGTTAACCGGACTGTAGGTGCGAATAAATTCGTACCTACATAAGTGGCGCAGTAGGTCGGGTTAGGCGCGTCTTTTTGCGCCGTAACCCGACTTCACTGCGGCCAT
>CAZUSF010000428.1:0-1993 GCA_964623355.1 uncultured Thiobacillus sp.
GTAAAAAGCCTGGAATCCCTTACAAAAAGGGCATTCCAGGCTTTCTTTATCGAGAAAGCTTTGCGTACCTTTTTTAATTTTTAGTGTTTTTGAATATTTTTTTCATTTGCTTTAGCCCAATAATCTGATAATCAGTCCTGAAACCAAAAGCATCATGGAGTGCGTCTGTCAAATCTGTTCTTGTGTAAGTGGGTATGTAGCCTTCTCCGGGGATGGAATAAAAGTTCATGCTGCGCAACTGTTCAATAATTTCAGTACTTGTAAAGGCACTCTTTAATCGCTTCTCCAAATATCTAAAAAGTGTTAATGACAGGAAGCATGTTGTGAAATGAGCTTTGATTCTGTCATCGCGGCTCAAATAGACGGGCCTTGCCTTGAAGTCTGTCTTGAGCAAGCGGAAGCATTCTTCGATTTCCCAACGGTTGTGGTTGATTTTTGCGATGGCGGTGGCGTCGTCTTCAAGATTTGTGCAGACAGCATAGAATCCGTCATAAGCTTTTTCCTTTGTGATGATATCCTGATTCAGGCTGTATGCTTCACGCTCGGCCACTTCCCCTTCAGCGGTAACCATGGCTTTTGCAATGAAGCGCTTGTAATCATTTTGCCGGTGCTTATTAAGGCTTGAAGGATTAGAGTCAAGGAGCCTGGCGGCACGCTCAATCTGACGACTGCGGATGTGGCGCTGGTACTCTTTGTACTTAATGGAGTAGGTCACAATCAGTCGTTGTTCCAGGCCATCCTCCTTGACCCAGCGCTCTTTGAAAAAAGTAGCGTTCCGGTATGTGTTGGTCAGCTCGGCCGAAGCTTCTATCTGGTCAAGATTAAAAACATTGGAAGAGCTGCCAAGAAGCCATCCCTCCGGTTTTAGCGCCCATTCTTTCAAGTGTTTTTTGAGCTTTTTTAGAGATTGAGTGGTAATGAAGGCTCTTTGCCCTATGTTGTTGAACCTGCGGTTGTCTGCAGAAGAAAGCCCCGCATCGGTGCAGACAACAAACTTGCTCAAAGAGAAATCTTTTAGGATTTTCTTTTCAAGGGGCTTGAGGGTTTGTTGCTCGTTAGTGTTGCCGCTATGGATGCAAAAAGCCAAAGGGATGCCATCGCCGTCCATGAACAACCCCATTTCCACAATGGGATTAGGCCGGTGTTCTTTGGAAGGCCCGTATTGCCGGATGCCGTCTTCCTGCTCGATTTCAAAGAAGTAGTTGGTGCAGTCGTAGTAAAGAATTTTATCATTGCGCTTTGAGATGGCCAGGCTGTTTTTATAAAGCTGGGATTGGATCACATCCGCTTCTTGGGCGATGATTTCAAGGGCCCTATACACTTGGTGTAAATCAAAGTTTGGTTTTTCCAAAAGGCCAGCGGAAAGCTGGAAGGTGTTTTGCTTGGAAGAAGGAAAAAGGATTCGGCCGTAAATTAATCGTGAAAGAATGGAGTCAAGGTCAAAAGAAAACTTGTGCCTTGAAGAGATGTCCTCACAGATTTTATCGAGTTTGAGCTGATGATACAATTTTTGAAGGAAAAGATAGCCGCCGTTGAAGGCGAATTGTTCGTTTTTAGGTATGAGGGTGGATTGGCATTTTTCAATAACAACGGTGCGGTTATCCTCTTTTTCTTTCCGGTTAAGCTCCTCGACATACGCTTTTGCCCATTCAAAAGGATCTTGACCGCCCAACTTCTCGCGAAGAGATTCTTCGGTGCCGAGCCTTTCGACCGTCACAGTCTTTTCTTTTTTATTGACATAAACCGTTTTGGTGACATAAAAGGATGCCGAGTTTTTTGAGCGGGATATTTTAAGACGCATGTTAAACCTCCTCTACACCCTTACATTATAACATATCACGCAACATCACGCAATAACAGAACAAGAAAATTGACAAAAAAATAAGCCTATTTCAAGGCTTTTGGCGGGTTTTATATTATGAAAGTGTCAAACTCCCGAAACGGCATTTGGCGCCGCAATCATGCTGGAATTGCTGGCGACAGGCAAGTGGAA
>CAZUSF010000429.1:0-1987 GCA_964623355.1 uncultured Thiobacillus sp.
CTGCATTCTCGGCAGCGGGATCAGGCATAACGGGATCGTGGATGGTTTCAGACATGGCCAATCTCTGCTAAAGCATTTTCAAACGCTCAAGCAAGGCGTCGCGCAGACCATAGAGCTCGCCCAGTCGCGCCAGCGCCTCCGACGTGCGCCCCTGCGCCTTCATCTGCAACAACTCCACCGCCAGCGCATGCACTTCCTCGTGCAACGGTTCGATCGCCTGCAACACCGGTATCGCCCTGCGGCCAGCCAGAAGCTCGCCATACAACCACATGCCGAAGCGGCACTGGCGGTGGTCCAGCGACGGCGGCGCAGGACGTTTGTCCTTGAGATGATTCTCCAGCGCGGCAACCCAGGCGATGTGTTCGACGCGGGCAAACAGCACCGGCAAGTCGTCGCGGCTGATGGCGATCACGTCACGCCAGGAGGCATCGGGACGCCAGGCTGCCGACCAGCCCGGTAATTCGTGAGCCGGCATCGGGCGCGCAATGCCATAGCCCTGCGCCAGTTCGCAGCCGAGTTGCAGCAGCATCTTGCCGTGTTCGACCGTCTCCACGCCTTCCGCGATGACCTGCCTGCGAAATGCGATGGCGAGACCCAGCACGCCCTCCAGAATCGAGAGATCGTCCGGGTCGTCGAGCATGTCGCGGACAAAGCTCTGGTCGATCTTGAGCTGCGCCACCTCCAGCCGTTTCAGGTAGGTCAGCGAGGAATAACCGGTGCCGAAATCATCCAGCGCAAACATCACCCCGATCTCCCGGCACGCCGAGATCACCTGGGAAACCTGGGCCAGATCTTCCAGCGCGCTGGTTTCCAGTACTTCCAGTTCGAGGCAATTCGGCTTGACTTGCGGATGCGCCGCCAGCAATCCGCGCAGGCGCTCGACGAAATGGGTTTCCTGCAATTGGCGAGCGCAAATATTGACGCTGACCGGGATATCCAGACCGACCGCGTGCCAGGTTTCCAATTGAGTTAGCGCGGTGTCGATCACCCATTCACCAATATCGATCGCCAGTGGATGTTCCTCAATCACCGGCAGGAATGCCGCCGGCGGCAGCAGACCTTTCTCCGGGTGTTGCCAGCGAATCAGGGCCTCGGCGCCGATCACCGCGCCGGTGCGCATGTTGACCTTGGGCTGGTAATACAGCACGAACTCGCGCGCGCCGAGGGCACGGCGGATGTGCTCGAGGCTTTCGTGATGGCCGCGAATGTTGCGGTCCTGCTCGGTATCGAACAACTGGTAACGATTCTTGCCGGCCAGCTTGGCCTGATACATGGCTTGATCGGCCTGACGCAGCAATTGATCGGCATCGACCTCATCGGTTTGCGGATAGAAAGTCACACCCAGACTGGCCGTAACCTGCAGCACGAGCGTGCCGCTGGCGTCGCCGATCAGCTCCGGCTGGGCGGCGGCGGCGAGCAGGCGGGTCAGCAACGGCGCGCTGGCTGCGCCATCCGGCAGATCGAGCAGCACCGCGACGAACTCATCGCCGCCGATACGCGCCAGGCTGTCGCCTTCGCGCAGCGCCTGCTTAATGCGAGAGGCCACGGCAATCAGCAACAGATCGCCGGCGGCATGACCGTGCTGATCGTTGATCGCCTTGAAACCATCCAGGTCAAGATAGGCCACCGCCAGACGTTGTCCGTGCAACAGGGCTTGCGCCATGGTCCGTTTCAATTGCTCGGCCAGTTGCACGCGGTTGGGCAGCGTGGTCAATGCGTCGTAGTGGGCGATGTGCTCCAGCGCGTGTTCCTGTTTCTTGAGTTCGGTGGCATCGGAAAACAAGGCCACGTACTGCCGGGTTTTGTTGTGCACGTCGAATACGGCGCTGATCGTTTGCTGGATGAGATAACGCTCGCCGTTCTTGCGCCGATTCCATATTTCGCCGTGCCAGTGGTCTTTTTCCAGCAGTTCCTGCCACATCGCGCTGTAGAACGCCCTTTGCTGGTGGCCGGAACTGAGCAGGTGCGGCGTGCAGCCGAGCACTTC
>CAZUSF010000430.1:0-1987 GCA_964623355.1 uncultured Thiobacillus sp.
TAGAACTGGCCATAGGGCGACGGGCCGTCGTAGAACTCCAGCATCGTGTTCCAGTGGCGGCCGGCACGGCCGGATTCTCCGTGCGGTGCGAATTCCAGGCCCGCCTTGGCGCTGATCTGGCTCGCCCAGTCGTTCTGTTGCCAACGCTTCATATCCAGCCCAGCCACCCAGCGCACGCCGCCGAGGTCGCCCAGGCGGAATGCCACCTCGCGCCCGCGCCAGTCGAGGCCGGCATGCAGCAGATGCTTGCCGAGATCGGCCGGATCGCGGTCGAACAGGGTTTCACCGCCGCCATAGAGACGCAGATTGCCGAAGTCGTAGGCGACGATTGCCTCGATGGCCTCGAAGCTGAGGTTCACCCGCTGTGGTTGCGTGCTGAGCAGGTATTCGTCGCCCAGATGCGAGCTCTGGTGATACAGGCGCAGTCGCCCCGACCAGTCGCCATGGCGCCAGGTCAGCGGCAGGCCGATGACGTAGTCGGCATTGATCAGATCGGAGGACGCCGCTTCCAGATCGAACTGGGCGAACACCGCGCCGGCGATACCAAGCTGCCAACCCGCGCTGTTACTTGTCTCACGGCGCACGATGCCGAAATGTTCGCCGAAACCGACTGCGCCGAGGGTGGTGCCGTGCGGTTCGGAATCGACCTGAAGTGCGCTGACAAAGAAGCGCGGTTCCTTGGGATCGGCGCGCAACGGCGTGAACAGTTGCGTGGTCGGCAGTGGCGTGATTTGTGGTGTGCTGCGTGGCTTGCTGGGCGGCGCGTTGTCGGCCGCCACCCGCGCCGGTTCGGGCTGCCGCGACTGCGCGCGTAGTGCCTGGATCTCGGCGCGGAGTTGACTCACCTCGGCGCGCAGCCTCGCCACCTCCTCGCTGGCCGGCGGATCGGACTCGGCGGCCCACGTCGGATTCATGGCCAGCAACAGTGGGAGGAGGTAGTTGATCCGGCGCTTCATACGAGACTTCATACGAGACTTTTTGCGGTCAGCGCCTTGTCGCCCTCGATGGAGCGACCTTCGCCCGCCTCTTCGAGGGTGCGGCCGTCGCGGATGGTGTAGATGCGCTTGAAGGTGGGGATGATCTTTTCGTCGTGGGTGACGACGATGATCGCGGTGGAAAACTGGCCGGCCATGTCTTCCAGCAGGCGGATCACGGTGAGCGCACGTTCGCTGTCCAGCGGCGCGGTCGGTTCATCAGCCAGAATCACCGGCGGCCGGTTGACCAGGGCGCGGGCGATGGCCACCCGCTGCTGCTCGCCGCCGGAAAGCTGCGACGGCATGGCCTTGGCGCGATGCGCGACGTCGAGCGCTTCGAGCAGTTCCAGCGCCAGCTTGCGCGACTCATTGTTGGGCCGCCCGGCCAGCATCGGCAACAGTGCCACGTTGTCGGTCACGTCGAGGAAGGGGATCAGGTAGGGCGCCTGGAACACGAAGCCGATCTTGTCGCGGCGCAGGGCGCGCAGGTCGGGAATCTTCCAGCCGTCTTCATAAATGATCTGCTCGCCCAGCGTCATGCGCCCGGCGCTGGGTTCGATCACCGCGCCCAGGCACTTGAGCAGCGTGCTCTTGCCCGAGCCGGAGGGGCCGATCAGGCCGACGACTTCGCCTGGCGCCACCTGCATGTCGACGCCCTTGAGCGCATCGACGGCGGTGTCGCCGGCGCCGTAGCGCTTCTTCAGGCCTTCGATGCGGATGCCCTGGTTGTAGCGTTCGTTCATGTTGTTATCCACACATCGTTATCCACCGATCGCCTCCGCCGGATCGACCTTGAGTGCGGCGCGGATCGCCAGCAGGCTGGCCAGCACGCAGATCACCATCACGGCGGCGAAGCCGCGTGCCGCGTCACCCGCTTCGAGCAAGACATATTTGGGGAAAAACGGCGCCCAGAAGGTGGCGGCGACCTTGCCCACCACGAAGCCGATCAGCCCCAGACCCACGGCCTGTTGCATGATCATCGCGGCGATGGTGCGGTTCTTGGTGCCGATCAG
>CAZUSF010000431.1:0-1983 GCA_964623355.1 uncultured Thiobacillus sp.
CTGCATCTGCTGTTGCCGGAGACCAGCCCGTTCCATGTCTCCACCTACGTCATCACGCTAACCGGCAAGATCATGTGCTACGCCATCGTCGCAGTGGCGATGGATCTGGTCTGGGGTTACGCCGGCATTTTGAGCCTGGGCCATGGCCTGTTCTTCGCGCTCGGCGGCTACGCCTTCGGCATGTATTTGATGCGCGAGATCGGCACCGACGGTTCCTACAAATCGCACCTGCCCGACTTCATGGTCTTTCTCGACTGGAAGGAACTGCCCTGGTACTGGGCCGGCTCCGAT
This sequence comes from uncultured Thiobacillus sp., assembly GCA_964623355.1. Classification (GTDB taxonomy): domain Bacteria; phylum Pseudomonadota; class Gammaproteobacteria; order Burkholderiales; family Thiobacillaceae; genus PFJX01. The sequence goes on from CAZUSF010000431.1 coordinate 292, forward strand.
TCCATTCTCTGGGTGACGTTGCTGGTGCTGACGGTGCCGGCGCTGGTGGCCTACATCTTCGGCTACTTCGCGTTCCGCTCGCGGATCAAGGGTGTGTACTTCTCGATCATCACGCAGGCGATGACCTTCGCCGCCATGCTGCTGTTCTTTCGCAACGAGACCGGTTTCGGCGGCAACAACGGTTTCACCGATTTCAAACGCATCCTCGGCCACGACATCACCTCGCCGGAAATGCGCGCCACGCTGTTCGCGCTGTCGGCGTTGATGCTGATGCTGACCTTGCTCGCCGGGCGCTATCTGGTCACCTCCAAGTTCGGCCGCGTGCTGACCGCGATCCGCGACGCCGAAAGCCGGGTGATGTTCATCGGCTACAACCCGCTGCACTACAAATTGTTCATCTGGACCTTCTCGGCCATGCTCTGCGCGATTGCCGGCGCGCTGTACGTGCCGCAGGTCGGCATCATCAACCCGGGCGAAATGTCGCCGGCCAATTCCATCGAAATCGCCATCTGGGTGGCGGTGGGCGGACGCGGCACGCTGATCGGCCCGGTCATCGGCGCCGGCCTGGTCAACCTGTTCAAGAGTTATTTCACCGTCGCCTTCCCGGAATACTGGCTGTTCTTCCTCGGCGCGCTGTTCGTCGGCGTGACGCTGTGGCTGCCGGAAGGGGTGACGGGGTTGTGGAAACGTATCAGGAATCGGAGAGCGGCATGAACGAGGCGATCATCGTTCCCGGCTGGGATGCCAACGAACCAGCCATCGGTCATGTCCGACAAACGGGCGTCGATATCTCGCACCAGGTCATCCTGTATCTGGAAGACATCAGCGTCAGCTTCGACGGCTTCAAGGCGTTGAACAATCTGACGCTGGCCATCGACGCCGGCGAACTGCGCTGCATCATCGGTCCCAACGGCGCCGGCAAGACGACGATGATGGATGTCATCACCGGCAAGACGCGGCCGGATAGCGGCACCTGCTTCTTCGGCCAGACCATCGACCTGACCCGGATGACCGAGCCGCAGATCGCCCATGCCGGCATCGGCCGCAAGTTCCAGAAGCCGACCATCTTCGAGAATCACACGGTGTTCGAGAACCTGGAACTGGCGATGAAGACCGACAAGCGCGCCTGGACCAGCCTGTTCGCCTGGCTGTCCAGCGAAGGCCGCGACCGCATCAGCGACACGTTGAAGCTGATCCGGCTCGATCACGAAGCCGAGCGCCAGGCCGGTTTGCTGTCGCACGGCCAGAAGCAATGGCTGGAAATCGGCATGCTGCTGATGCAGGAACCGCAACTGCTGCTGCTCGACGAACCGGTCGCCGGCATGACCGACGACGAAACCGAACGTACCGGCGAACTGTTCAAATCGCTCGCCGGCAAGCATTCGCTGGTCGTCGTCGAACATGACATGGCGTTCATCGAACAACTCGGCGGCAAGGTCACCGTGCTGCACGAAGGCTCGGTGCTGGCCGAAGGCGACCTGGCCACGGTGCAGGCCGATGAGCGGGTGGTGGAGGTGTATCTTGGACGCTGAATTCCCCCGCCGTCATTCCCGCGAAGGCGGGAATCCAGGTAATAAACCCGCCTGCCAAATCAACAAACTGGATTCCCGCATTCGCGGGAATGACGGACCAGGAAGTTTGTCATGCTGAAAGTCGAAAACCTCAACCAGTATTACGGCGGCAGCCACATCC
>CAZUSF010000432.1:0-1977 GCA_964623355.1 uncultured Thiobacillus sp.
CCTTTGGCCATGCCGATGATGGCGGTGGCGATGGCGGCGTCATCCGGATCGATATGGCTTTCGCGGACGAAACTCTTGTCGATTTTCAGGCGGTGGATCGGCAAACGCTTGAGATAGGACAACGAGGAATAGCCGGTACCGAAATCATCGATCGCCAGTTTGACCCCGAGTTCGCCCAACTGAGTAAGTTTGTCGATCGCCTCGGCGTTGTATTTGATCAGCACGCTTTCGGTAATTTCCAGTTCCAGCATGCCGGGTTCGAGCCTGCTCTCGGCCAGTGCGGTGCGCACCAGGCCGACAATGTCGCCGCTATGAAACTGGCGCGGCGATAGATTCACCGCCACGGTGAGACCCTCCAGCCCGGCATCGAGCCAGGCGCGCATCTGCCTGCAAGCCTCGTTCAAGGCCCAGGTGCCAAGCTGGTTGATGAGGCCGGATTGCTCGGCGATGGTGATGAAGTCACCCGAGGCAAAAGTGCCGAATTCCGCCGAGCGCCAACGTAGAAGCGCTTCCACACCAAGAATCGCGCGGGTTTCCACGTCCACCAGCGGTTGGTAGTAGAGCCGCATTTCGTTTTTTTCCAGCGCCTGGCGCAAGCTGGTCTCGATGGCGAAATGTTGCAGCGCTTTCAGATTCATTTCCGGGGTATAGAACTGGAGCGTGTTGCGACCGCTTTCCTTGGCCTGATACATCGCGGTATCGGCGCAACGCAGCAGGGCGGCGGCATCAATGCCATCTTCCGGAAAATGGGCGATACCGATGCTGGCGCCGACATAAACCTGTTGCTCATAGACGGCAACCGGATGCGAGATGGTCTCCAGCGCGCGCCGGGCAACCGTTTCAGCGCTGTCCCGCTCTGACGGATGCAGCAGGATGACAAACTCGTCGCCACCCATGCGGCAGACCGTATCCCCAGCCCGCAGCAGTTCGCGCAGGCGTTCGCTGACGGTGACCAGCAGGACATCGCCGGCATCGTGTCCCAGGGTGTCATTCACCAGCTTGAAATTGTCCAGATCGATGAACAGGACGGTCAGGCTCTGGCGTGCGTTGGTCGCGGCTTGCAGTGCATCGCGCAGACGTTGCTGGAACAGGATGCGGTTTGGCAGCCGAGTCAGCGGGTCATACCAGGCCATCCGCTTGAGATCGTCTTCGGTATCGGCCACCTTGCGGCGCAGGCTGACGAACGAGGTCCAGGTCACGATCAGCGAAATCAGCATGGCAGCCAGGCCGATGCCGGCAAACCAGGACAGTCGCTGGAACAAATCCTTCATGCTCGCCCGTACCACCAGCGTGGTGTTGCTGCCGTTTTTGACGTCACCGGCTACCAGCTTTTGTTGCCAATATGTTTCCAGCCAGTTGGCCCGGCGCAGGTCTTCAAGCGAGGGCGCCTGGCTGAGCGCATCTTTTTGATACTGCCCAATCCGACTGCCATCTGCCGCATACAAGGCTGCGCCTGTAATCACCGGCAAGCTGCGCAGGGATTGCAAAATCTGGTCGATTGCCTGCGGATTCTGCGTCGTGTTGGCCTGTTGCAGTTGCGCTACGGTGATCTGAACCTTGGCGCCAATTCCGGCATTGAATTCCTGTCTCAGCAACCAGTAATGCGTTGCCAGCAGCACGCCAAACGCCAATGCCAGCGTGACGCCGGCCAGCAAAAGTCGTCGGCTGACCATGTGCGCCAGAATGTCCCCGGCAAATTGGTGCGGAAGCGAATGGCCGAGCATCTGGTTCTTCATGAATAATGCGTTAAACAATCACTTTCTCATGCCACTTGGTAGCGAGGATTAATTAATTCCGGGTAAATGCCGATAAGAAACAAGACTGATCCTTGATATTGGGAGTTATTGCTGTGAGTGAAGTTCACGTTTTATCACACGATGAGTTGGAACAAACCCTCGCCAGCATTGAGATCCCGGCATGTCCGGGGGTGGTGATGCAAGTCATGGCGGAGGCCCAGAAGGATGTGCCTGATCTTAA
>CAZUSF010000433.1:0-1965 GCA_964623355.1 uncultured Thiobacillus sp.
GGCGCTGGCTGGCCTGACGCACCATGAACAGCGCGGTCAATACGGTCAGCAAGGCACCCAGCAGAAATACGCCCACCGCCGCCAACGGCGCTTTCAGGGCATAACGTTGGCGGTCGAAACCGACGCGCAACAATTTGTCGGAGACCTGAATTTCCATCCAGTCCCAATCCGGATCGGCACCTCGTTTCAAGGTGATCGCCTGATTGGCGCGTCGGGTCAGCGCATCAGCGATCAGATCGCCAAAATAATTCGCTTCTGCGGCCTGCGGCAAACGGGACTTGACTTCAGCTAGCGCGAGATCGTGGCGAAACACCAGTTCCATTTCGTAATCGGCGCGCGTCTGCGGTGGCAATTCGACCCAGGTTTGCGCCGAAAGCAGGATTTTTGCCGCCAGATCGTCGGCCGAACGCGCCGCCAGTGGCTGGATCACCATGAACCAGACAACGCCGAACGCGATCGCTTCGAATACCAGGAAGGCCACCAGCAACGCGGCGGCAGTGCGCCCGAAAATGGTTTCTGGCAGCAGTTTGAATAACAGTTTCAAACCGATTTGCCCTTCGGCGAGAACAGATAGCCCTGGCCCCAGACGGTACGGATGTAGACCGGATTCGCCGGGTCGTCTTCCAGCTTCTTGCGCAGCCGGGTGACGCGCACGTCGATCGATCGATCGAACGGATCGCGTTCATAGCCTTTCAGGCTGTCCATGATCTGATCCCGCGACAAGGCGCGATTCGGCCGTTCGACAAACAGTTTGAGCAAGGTGAATTCAGCTTGCGACAGCGGAATCTCGACGCCGTCACGCGACAGCGCCTGCGCCGCCAGATCGAGTCCGAACGGCCCGAAGCGCACCACTTCAGTCGCTTCCTGCGTCGAATTGCCGGCCTGGCCGCGGCGCAACACCGCCCGAATGCGGGCCAGCAACTCGCGCGGATTGAACGGTTTCGGCAGGTAATCATCGGCGCCGACTTCGAGGCCGACGATGCGGTCGATGTCTTCGCCCCGCGCCGACAGCATGATCACCGGTACGTCGCGCGCCGCTTTCACGCGCCGGGTCAGACTGAGGCCGTCTTCGCCCGGCATCATCAAATCCATCACAATCAGATCCGGATACTCAATCGCCAGTTTTTCGTCCATCTCTTTGCCGTCGCGCGCGGTCACCACGCGCATGCCCTGTTTGGTCAGGTAATCGGCAAGCAGATCGCGGATGCCGGCATCGTCGTCCACGATCAGGAGATTCAGGGTTTGGTCTGCGCTGTTACCTAAATGCTGGTTCAAAATCTTGTCCTCGAAACACTTTGTTACAAATCAGCCCGCACCGGAAACCCCGGTGTTACGCCAGCTGCCTAGCATGAGCAGCATGGAAAGGAGAAAAACCATGCGTCGCAACCTGTTGATCGCCCTGCTGCTGATGCTGCCGACTTTACCCGCTCTGGCGGAGCAAGCCGATAGCGCGATATTCAGCCAGACGCGGTCTGCGTTCAAGATTGTCCAGCTCAGCGCGGACGAGCGGCGAGAACTGCGTCAACGTTGGGAAGAAGCCAGCCCGGAAGAACGCGTCCGGATGCGCCAGTTCTTCCAGGATCGTTTGCGTCAGTTGCCGACTCCGGCGCAGGAAGCAATCCGCATTCCGTTTCCCGACACCGGAAAGCGCGATGCCGAGCGAGACAACCGGCGTGGACGCGATGCAAATCGCAAACCGGAGCGTTATGTCGAACCCGACAGCCGCTTTGGCTTTGGTTATGAAAAACGCCAGTACGAAGAGGATCGACCGGAATACCCGGTCTGGCCCGGCAATCGTCGTCAACGTGACGACTAGCCCAACACACTCAAACACACCCGAACTCCTAAGGAGAAACATCATGCGTGCATCAAACCTGCTCCAGACCGGCAAATTCATCGCTCCGGCGCTTTTGCTGGCAATGCTTAACAGCGCACCCAGCCTGGCCAGCGGCTACCCTGCCGGCG
>CAZUSF010000434.1:0-1955 GCA_964623355.1 uncultured Thiobacillus sp.
CGGTTGTGCGTCCAGCGAAGGCTGGCGTGTTCAGCAGGAGACAGACCTGCCGGGGTAAAAGTCAGAACCCCCCGTAGCTTGGATCGCAGGGTGGCGGGAAACCAAGACTCTGAAGCCGATCGACAGCCATTTCCTTGGGGAATGGGCGAGTCATCGGGCCGTAATGAAAATGAACGTGGAAGTGGCCTCGAAAATGCGAGACCCGAGGGCCGAGCCCGCAACCGTGAGGGTGAAGGCAGCATGAGTAGCCGAACGCTGACCGATGCGGCTATCTCACTTCGGCGGGGTGGAAGCGACGGCACGATGGCAAGGACATGCCAAGCAACTGGAGAAACCCTCCTCGCCCCGGCGCGAAATCGCCGGAGCAAGGTAGGTCCTATAACCGGCGAACCCGGGAAGTGGGCTGAAGGCGAGAGGGAGGCGGAGGGGTCCGTATTAGCGATGAAACCGGGTAACGCCGGTGGAGTGAAGGGACCCTGCTGTAATGCAATGACCTCGACAACATGGGAGGCAAGGACGAGATGACAAAGGCGTCCGGTAGTTTGCAGGACCTGAGGCGAGGGATATACGTCAAGGCGAAGGCGGAACCGTCCTGGCGTTTCTGGGGGTTGTACGTCCACGTCTGCAAGATAGAGACACTACGCGAAGCGTATGCGCTGGCCAGGAAGAACCACGGAGCACCGGGAATTGACGGAGTAACGTTCGAGGCCATTGAGGCGCAAGGCGAAGAGGCGTTTCTTGAGCAGATACGGAGTGAGTTGATCGAACGTACCTACGTACCGCTCAGGTCAAGGCGGCAGGAGATACCGAAGGACGGTGGCAAGGTACGCGTTCTGTCGATCCCCGCCATCCGCGACCGGGTGGTGCAAGGGGCGCTCAAGCTCATCTTGGAGCCCATCTTCGAGGCAGACTTCCAACCGGGGTCGTATGGCTATCGTCCCAAGCGCACGGCGCATGAAGCGGTGCAAAGGGTGGCGACAGCGATTGTTCAGTGGAAAACCCGAGTCATCGACCTCGACTTGCGGGCCTACTTTGATACCGTTCGGCATCACCTGCTGCTTGAGAAGGTGGCGTGCCGGGTGGCGGATGACGAGGTCATGCGCCTGTTGAAGTTGATACTGAAGGCATCGGGCAAGATCGGCGTGCCGCAAGGTGGGGTGATTTCCCCATTACTCAGCAACCTCTATCTCACTGAGGTGGATCGGATGCTGGAACGGGCGAAGGAAACCACGCGATGCGGGAAGTATTTCTATGTCGAATATGCCCGGTTCGCTGACGATCTGGTCGTGCTGATTGATGCCCACCCGCGGAATGGCTGGTTGCTGGGGGCGGTGAGCAAGCGACTACGGGAAGAGTTTGCCAAGCTACAGGTTGAAGTGAACGAAGAGAAGAGTCGCACCGTGAATCTGGATTGCGGAGAAAGCTTTGGCTTTCTGGGGTTCGACTTCCGTCGGCTACGCAGTTTGAAGACACAGGAGTGGCGTGCGCATTACACGCCGAAGTTGAAGAAACGGACGGCGCTACTGCGCAAGCTCAAGGACGTGTTTCGGCGATTCCAGTCGCAGCCGGTGGATCGGGTCATACAACTGATCAATCCGATATTGCGGGGCTGGGTGAATTACTTCGCCGTGGGACACGCCAGCGAGTGTTTCGGCTTCGTAAAAGACTGGGTAGAAAAGAAGGTACGGCGCCATCTGGGGCGATCCAGAAAACGTCGGGGCTTCGGCTGGGAGAAGTGGAGTAGGCGCTGGCTGTATGAGGAACTGAAGCTGTTCAATGGCTATCGAGTTCGTCGGCCAGCACCGAAAGTGGCCCCAGCATGATAGGTCTCATAACCCTTGGTGCGAAGCATGCAGGAAAGCGTAGTGCGGGAAATCCGCATGCTGCGTTTGACGTGGCGGGAGCTGGAAACGTGATTATGGCAGCCGGACTGAGGGCCATCGCGAAAGCGGTGG
>CAZUSF010000435.1:0-1940 GCA_964623355.1 uncultured Thiobacillus sp.
GTCTGGTTTTGCTTTGCCACCGCAACGTAGTACAATGTGATTGGGCGGAACTATATTTCCTGACTTTAGGACTTAAACCACAAAAATACCGCCCAAACCATTGCCACGCAAAGGTCAGGGCGGTATTTTTTTGTCCTGTTATTTCAAATTAACTGACAAATCGAGCTTTGTACATGAGCGAAACTTCGTCAGCGTCATGTTGCTTTTAAGTTGAGGTAACTTTAAAATCTCCGCAAGATCAAGATATATCTGAGGAACCTGGGTGGGAGTGACGACATTATTTGGATACTCTCCTTGGACAAGTGCGATGGGCTGGCTGACAGCCTCCATTATCCTGGCAGCTGAAACATTTTTTTGGCAAGTGTCTTCCAGCAGATACTGGATATAGCGCATCATGCAAAGGCTAATAAAGCACAGGGCAAAGTGCCCCTTGATGTGCTCATCATTCCAGACAAAAACGGGACGGGCACGCAGATCCGTTTTTAAAATGCGGAAACTCTCCTCGATCTTCCAAAGACCGCTGTAAATCTTGCAAACCTTTGCTGTCTCAAGACTCAGGTTATTGGTGATGATGGCATAATAACCGTCATAGCGGGCCGCCTCTTCAATCTTGGCCTCGTCTAATTTCCACTGGCTGGTATCAAGCTCCATCTGCAAGAACTGATTGCCACCCCGGCGCACTGCCGCCTTAAGCTGATAGGGCTTGTCAAGGCGTTTCTTGAGCCTTTCCAGCATCCGCTCCCGGTCGGCCCTGTCTTTGGCGGCACGTTTAGCTGACCATGTCAGGTGAATCCGGACAGGAATCTCTTCGATGTCATATTTTTTCGGCCTTCCCCTTTTCTTTTCCTGACTAGCCTCAGCCGGGACCTTGACCTTGAGGGTTTCCTCCACCGTCTTAAAGCGCATGGTGATTTGTCCCGTTTCCGGGTCGGAGGTGTCCTGCCACTTACCAGACCAGACCATTTCCTTGAAAGCCTGGGGGGCCCGCTTCAGGGTGTAGCTGATGACGAAATCATGACCCCCATGGCAAAGATACTCAAGATTGCTGCCGCTGTTTAAGCCCCGGTCGGCAACCACGGTAATCTTCTCAAGGCGGTACAAAGCCTTCAGCTTTTCCACCGAGCGAGTCAACGTGCCTTGGTCCATGGTATTCCCGGGAAACAACTCGTAGGTGATGGGAATACCGTTGTTGTCCAGTAAAAGCCCCATGACCACTTGCACTTCATTGTTCTTGTGGTCTTTGGAAAAGCCGAACATGCGCAGCTCGCCCCAGCGGGTGCTTTCAAAGGCATAGGTGGTGACATCGTAATAAGCCTCGGGGCCCTGGCGGTTGGTTTTCTTTTGGAAAAAGTCAGCTAGGTGCTCGATGACGGCCTCCTTTTGCTCGGACAAAACATTCAGAACATCGTAAAGCAGATCAAGGCCCAGAGGCTCAATCCCCGCATACCGCTCCTGCTCCAAAGAGCAGGAGCGAATGCTGGCAGGGTTGGCGCAGCGATGGGCCACCAGGTAAAAAAGAGCCTGGGCAACAGCTGCCGCATTGCGCTTGCCGCACTCATGTAGAAAAAACTCGTCCAAGGCCATGTTGCTCCACAACTGCTTAATCAAAGCGTGGCCGAAGAAAAAGGAGGGCACCACGTCATCGGAGGCATTGATATCAGCAACCTGAAGGCTCAAGGTGATTGGCGCAGCCGATTCCTTCTTCTCTTTTGTCATCTCCTTGGCTTTTACCCTCAGCTCCTCGATAACATCAGGGTTTGCCTCCAGCATCCGTTCATAATTGCCAAGAGTCTGCACGACATGGGTTTTCTTTTTTTTGGTTCCGGGAATGCGGGTGTCCTCTCTAAACTGAATGACGCGGGCTTTTCCCGCGCCCGATACAGCAACGTACATGCGACCCCTCCTAGTTAACGTAATCATTAGGTTTATTATACCAGGCT
>CAZUSF010000436.1:0-1929 GCA_964623355.1 uncultured Thiobacillus sp.
ACGCTGACCATCGAAGCGACCAAGGTGCACACGCTGAATCGCGGTTTCAAGCTGACCGGCAAGCTGGGTGAGGTGATGAAGGAATCGGCCGAGATCGCCTACAGCTACATTTCCAGTCATCTCAAGCTGTACAAGGCCGACGACAAATTCTTCGATGAAGCCTTCGTCCATCTGCATGTGCCGGAAGGCGCGACGCCGAAAGACGGGCCCTCGGCTGGCATCACCATGGCGACTGCGCTGTTGTCATTGGCGCGTAACGAGAAGATCAGCCGGCCGCTGGCGATGACTGGTGAACTGACCCTGACCGGGCAAGTGCTGCCGGTCGGCGGCATTCGCGAAAAAGTGATTGCCGCCAAGCGGGTCGGCATCCACGAACTGATCCTGCCCAACGCCAACCAACCCGACTTCGACCGACTACCGGATTACGTCAAAGCCGGCCTGTCGGTCAGCTTCGTCAAGCATTACAAGGATGTCGCGAAGCTGGTGTTCGGGGCGTAATGCCGCTGCTGCACCCCAGCGGCGGCCTGTTTTATCATCTGCGCGCGTGGCGCTGGCAAGGCACGCGCTGGCTGCCGTTTCATGGCGAAGTCGCGCGCTGGCTGGAAGCCTGGCAGCCGCATGCTTCGCATCTGGTGCTGATCGGTCCGAGCGGCGGCTATGCGCTGAATGGCCGTTTTCTTGCGCGTTTTCAACGTATTACCGTGCTGGAACCGGATCCGCTGGCACGTCATCTGTTGCGCAAGCGTTTCTCCGACTTCGAGTTTGAATTTGCCGATTCAGCCTGGCTGGCGCAGTCGGATGGACCCGCCATCCTGGCGCAACGTCATCCGGATGCGGCTTTCCTGTTCTGCAACCTGCTCGGCCAGAAACTCAGCGGGCAGTGCGCTGGGCATGATCGACAAGCCTGGCTGGGTAAGCTGCAAAGTGCTCTGAACGGTCGAAACTGGGCCAGTTGGCACGACCTCGCTTCCACCGCTCGCCGGCCAAGCCGCTTTGTTCAGCTCACTTTGCCCCAGGCAGAACCACTAGATGACCTGCTGGCCCGGTTCTGGCTGGGTGGCGAACTGGAAATCCACGATCACGAATGCGCCGGCATGCTGCCGCAATCGCCCCGGCAATACACCCTCTGGCAACTCGCACCGGGCCGCTTTCATCTGGTGGAGTGGCTGCGAGCGTCGTGAAATCGGCCCGCAAGCGGAGCCTCCTACAACTTTGCCATCTCACCCGATGGGTGAATTGCTTTCTGGTGCAAAGATTTCCCCTATCAGGAACATGCATTTGATTTTTTTATAGCCAGAAAAAAATATTGAAATGAATGTTGTTTGTCTTGGACAATAAGGCCGACGGTTGATTTCCGTCCATCCGGGTTCATCGCTTGCCAACTACACTTGAGAGGAACACAACATGCAAAATCTTCATGTCAACTACCAAGGCGCCGATCTGACTTTCAGCAAGGCCAGCTTGATGGCCAAAGCTGCGGCGACGAGTGAAAACCATATGCAGAGTCCAACCATTGTTGCCTGGCACCAGCACAGCAACCATGCCATGTCACCCAGCTACGACGGCGCCGATCCAGCCACTTTCTGGGAAAAGTATGGCTCCGGCAATGGTGGCCGGCTTGAAGTCACGGTCGGCGATGAATACGACTTCGTGATGATGGAGGCGGGTGGTTTCGAGACGGTTGGTCAGGTACCGGTGCGCAACCTTGTGGCCGATGACGGCAAGGAATACATCTGTCTTGCCCCGATGCTGGGCGACCAGTGCGCATCCATTGAGCAAGCCTGCGTGCCGCTCGACGAATGGACTGGCAACCAATACTGATCTGCTGTTTTTCAATCATTTTCTGGCGCCCGCGTTCATCGCGGGCGCTTTCATTTTCAGGCTTGCCTGGACGTTTGAAGGAATCAACGGGCAATCAATATGTCCTGG
>CAZUSF010000437.1:0-1926 GCA_964623355.1 uncultured Thiobacillus sp.
GGGCCTGGTTCAAAAATGCCCTTTTAAGGGTAACACAAAAAACAGCTATAGCACCTCATTTTTAGTGAGTTCGTGACTATTATTTTTTGGAGTACTTTGAGTTAGGCTCTTTGAAAACGGTTGAATCCAAGAGATTCTAGCCAGTGTGGTTGTATTTTTCCCGTCATAATTTCATATGGACTGAGCCCCGCACGTTCAGGACATTCGCTACGCATAAATTTACGATGATTTAAAAAGAACTGAAGAAGTTCCAGGTAACGATTGCCGATATGACGACGAAGAAAAAAATAATTACGTAAACGACTATTTAGGTTTTCCACTAATGAGCTGGCTCTTGGCGTATTTGCTAAACTTTCTTGCACAGCTTGATAGATCGGAAAGAAATTATGACCAAGTTTTTTTTGAAGAGTTGCTTTCTGTATCCAATAAGGAGAATCTTCCTGATTTAACGCTTGGAGTTCGCAAACGGCATGAACAAAGTGAATGGGAACGTCCAATTGCTGAGAAATATCGATAAACTGCTTCTCTAATTCAGAGACAAAACCTAACAGGACGTCACGTTGATTTTTCAAGCCGATCCTAACCGGTCTGATTTTATATAAAAACAGGTATTCCCGTTTTTCGATTTCTTCGACGATGAAATCGAAAAGTTCCCGTCTGCTTTCAAGGTCAGGACCAGCTAATGAGAGTACATCATCACGCATCCAATCAGACAACGTCCGGATTTCATCAGCCAGCAGTGAAATTTTTTCTTCATTCTGGCGTGCCAGTGCCAGTGATTTGGAAAATTTAGTTCCTTGCTTACGGGTTTTAGCAGTGAACATTTTTGCTTGGATTTTCTCCAATTTGGTTAAGGCACTGGCAGCACGATTTTCAAGAAAGATGACCAGTTTGCCAAGTTCATATTCGGCATGAAATACGTCTCCGTGGCAAGGGACATCCGGCCATGCAGCAGACTGTCCGGCACGCAACCCCTTCCCGCCGTCGGCAACAGTGTAAACTGGATGAAGACCGCGTTCCCTTAGATCAAGTAAGTGAACACCCCATGTTGTTTCATCACGGTGGTCTTCTGCAGAGAGAAGGTAGCAATATGTTGATTCAAGATCCAATCCTGCCAAAACCGGCTTGGAGTTTTGAAAAATTTCATCAGGTGCGGCATACCGTATATTTGAAAGATCCTCACTCCCGTTGATAGCAGCGGCTGTTTTACTCGCATCTACTACAATATTGTGAATTGTTCCAAGGCAGATATTGTGATAATCGAACAGTGATCCAAGTAGCTCAATGACTCCCCGGAATGAGCTGTGGCAAATCAATATGAGAGCCAGCACAAACTGCCGAATCCATTTTTTAGTGACAGGAAGATAAAAAATGACATCATCATCTTTTGGGATAGGTTCAAATGCTTTATCAAGTGCTTTATTTGCTATGTTTTTTTGTTTGTGGGCAAACTTTCGACTTACATTGTTACGGGCTGCAATCTCGGTTACCGTAGATGAGCCTGCAAGCGCTTCAACTGAGATTGCTTTCCTTTCTGTAGGGCTTAAGTTGGCTGCGTTGGAAGAATATTCAGAAAGAGGGTTGCAAAAATCATCCGGAATATTGATAATAGCTTTGACCATACTGAGGTGCCTTTATTTTCTGTTTTTAAGATATTTTGACAACGTATCCTTAATTAACAGAACTCAGTATGGTTTTCATTATTTTTCAGGGCTTCTTTGTCACCCTGTTTTGAACCAGGCCCATTTTTTTAAGTCTATCAATGACAAATACGGCCACCAGGCAGGCGATCTTGTTTTACAAAAAATGACCCAGACAGTCAAATCCGCCTTAAGGGAGAGTGATATCTTCGGCCGTATCGGCGGGGAGGAATTTTCAATCCTCCTGATGGAGACCGACCGGGAAACTGCTCTGCTGACGGGAGAA
>CAZUSF010000438.1:0-1921 GCA_964623355.1 uncultured Thiobacillus sp.
ACCGACCCGGAAGTGATGGAACTCAACTTCCCGGTGCGACTGGAACGCTTCGGCATCCGCCAAGGTTCGGGCGGCGCGGGGAAATTCCCAGGCGGCAATGGCGTCGAACGCCGGGTTCGCTTTCTGGCGCCGATGCAGGCCAATCTGCTCGCCGTGCGGCGGCAAGTCGCGCCGTTCGGCATGGCAGGCGGCGCGGATGGCAAGACCGGCCGGCAATGGATCGAACGTGCTACAGGGGATGTGGTACAGCTGCCCGGCATCGCTCAATTCCAGCTTCAAGTCGGAGATGTCTTTGTCATGCAAACGCCGGGCGGCGGCGGCTTTGGCGAACCACGGCCGCAACCGTGGGGAATCATCCTGAATCTTGAAGCTGCCCAGCATTTCACCGCTGCTTAGCGAAACTCGGCCAGCATCATCGCTTCACGTTCGCGCTTGATCTTCAGACGAGTTTTTGCCTCCGGCACCAAACGCCGATCCGCCTTGGCCTGCAAACTGATTTTTTCCGCACCGCCGCGTGGCACTTGCGCCATCGGCTGGCTGCTGACACCCTGCCCCGCCATCTGGGTTGCCGCAATGAACAAAAGTACTGCAAGTTGTTCCGAGAACATTTTCAGCCTCCATCGAGTTGACCGGCACACACCGGATGATGTGAAGGCTAGAGATCGACCCGCTGCGGCGTTAGCAACCGGGTTGCAACCCGGACGGCCAACCTGGTTTTAACCGGCAGGCCAACCAGGTTGGTTGTCGCGTTATGCTTCAGCCGTCTATGCTGAACTCACACTCGCCACGGAGGACACGCCATGCCGTACCTGCAGGAACAATGGAATACCCACGGTCGCCAGCTCAGCCCGCTGCGTCGCTACAGCAGCCAGCGCGAATTCGAAGCCGACTGGATCGGCGCACTGCGGCGTCGCTACAGCCTGTCGCAGGAAGCCCTGGCGGTACTCGCCAATGTCTCGGTCACCACCGTGCAGAACTGGGAAAACCCGCAAAGCCGCAAGAGCATCGCGCCACACAACCAGGACCGGTTGCGCGATATCGAGCGCGATCTGTGGATCAAGTCGCATGTCACCCTGCTTGAGCCCTGCCCGCCTTTTCTGCGCGCACTCTATGATCTGCTCAGTTCGAACAAGGACAGCAGCGCACAAGGTCTGGCCGAATACCTGATCGGCAGCATGCCGGAACAGGATCCGGAACGGCCACGCCTGCTGCATTGGGCCGGCCTCGCCCACAGCATCGCCGACCCGGCTTCGAACAAGGCGCGTGAGTATCAGAATGCCGCGCTGAAAGCGCTCGGCAAGAGCAAGACCCCGCTCGCTGCTGCAGTGGAAAACGAAATCCTCGGCAGCCAGTTCGAAGACCTGATGACCCAGGCGCCCGGCCCGGACCGTCAGGAAAAAGGCCGCCATCTGCTTGCCGCCTGCGAACGTCTGTATCAACGCGATCACCAGGCCGCCTACAAATGGAACGCGCTGGAAGTGGCTTGCCGCACACCGCTACCGGCGGCAACGCAATACGACCTGCTTGGCGAATTGAATCAATTGCTCGGCGAAAACACCGTCCGTCGCAAGATTCAATCCGACGACGCCTATGAAGCGCTGCGTACCGCGCAGGTCAGTTCAGCTGCGTTGAATTGAGGGGAGCGCAACATGACAACCCGCCTCAATCACTTGATTCGCAGCCTGGCTTTGCTGGTTTTTCTGAGCCTGAGCAACACGGCATTTGCCGCTGAAAGCCAAACCAGCGTGCAACCCGTCAGCCAAGTCCAGACCGAAGTACAAACCGAAGTACAGACCCAAGCGCAATCGAAAGACATTGGCCGCCTCGCCTGGCAGCGTGTCGGCTCGCCAATGAGCTTTACCGTCTGAAGCCAGCCCGGCGCAATTTGGTGACTCCGATTGCGCCGGGTGGATCGGTTTTA
>CAZUSF010000439.1:0-1909 GCA_964623355.1 uncultured Thiobacillus sp.
CGGCGCTGACCAGGTCGGCAATCTCGTTTTCCACCGCGACTTCGGCGGTACGGTCGCGCCATTCGACGACGGAACCGAGACGTTCGCCCTTGTTGTTGATCACCGGGTTGGCGACCACAGTCAGGCTGCGCACGCCGATGTTCAGCGCGCTGCGGTAGGTGCTATTGAGCGAGGCCAGCATCTGGGCTTGATGGCCGGGGTTCTTGTGGAAGATATCGATGCTGGCGCCGATCAACTTTTCGGCATCGAAATGCGGCAGTTGCTGGCGAATATCGCTTTCCGCAGTCTTGAACAGGGTCAACACCGCTTTGTTGGCATAGACGATATGACGCTGGTTGTCCGCCATCATGACGCCAGAGGAAACGTTGTCGAGCGCGATCTTGACCCGCAGGCTTTCGTTGGCAACGCGACGGGTTTCTTGCAAGTCATAGTCCAGTCGCGCCTGCATCGACTTCAACGCCACCATCATTTCACCCAATTCATCCTGATGCCGGGCGTGAATCTGGGTGCTGTAGTCGCCTTCGGCGATGGCTTCCAGATGCGCTTTGGCCTCTCTCAGCGGCAAGCTGATCTTGCGTATCATCCAGACCGCCAGGCTCAGCGCCACCAGAACGGCGAGCAAGGCTAACGCGAATACCTTCTGCTCCGCCGCCGCCACTTTGCTGATCAGCGCTTCTCTTTCCAGCACGGAACGTTGATCCAGTCGGCTGACACCTTCCAGAATCAAATCCTTGTAGTCACGCCAGACCTTGTTGTCTTCGGCCTTGTAGACCGTCAGCGCGGTCGCGGCATCGCCGTTGTTGACGTGGTTGAGCAGACGTTCCTGAATCTCGTTGTGCTGGCTTCGCTTCCGATCAATTTCTTCCAACGCGGATTTATCTGATGCCTCGGTGACAAGTCGACGCGCGATCTCGTAGTGTTGGGCAAAACTGCTCTGTGCTTTGGTGACGTTGTTGCGTGCCTGCTTGTCGGTCGGCTCCAGGATGACAAAGCGCATGGCCGCGGCCATCTGCAAGCCTTCGACATACATGCCGTTGTAGGCGGCTTGCTGCACCTGGATGTCCTCGGTGTAGCGCTTGAGCAGGTCTACGGCATTTCGCATGCCCAGGAAGGCCTGCAACGTGGCGAGGATAAACAAGGTCAGAATGATCAGCAGGCCGCCAGGTAACGCCTTGCGGATAGATAAATTACCAAATTTGTCGGCGCTGCGGCGGAACACACTTTTCGTCTGTTTGCCTTGGCGCATGTTGGCGTACAGCGCTTCGGCGGCTTTGACTTCTTCTCGTCCAGCGCGGCGGCGTACCGAGATATAGCCGACCACCTTGCCAGCCTCCCGCTGCGGCGAGACATTGGCTTCAACCCAATAATGGTCGCCATTCTTGCGCCGGTTCTTGACCAGCCCTGACCAGGGCTTTCCTGTCGCCACGGTATTCCAGAGGTCTTTGAAGGCGGCTTCCGGCATATCCGGATGACGCAGAATGTTGTGTGGCGCGCCCATCAGTTCAGCTTCGGAGTAGCCGCTGGCTTCAACAAAATCCGGGTTTACATGCGTAATGATGCCTCTCAGGTCGGTACTGGAAACGATCTGCATGCCTTCTGGAAGCAGATATTCCTGGCCGGTTACCGGCAAGTTGGTACGCATCTAAATCTCCTACTAACGAATTGCTGAAATGTTGGGTAAGCGCGGGGTGTACTGCTTGCTCAAGCGCGGCGTCGGGACGCCTGCCGACAGCAGATTTCCACCACCGCCGCGGGTTCTGAACACCGCGACCGCCTGACTCAGGCTGGCGGCCTGATCCTGCAACGATTCCGCTGCCGCCGCCGCTTGTTCCACCAGGGCGGCGTTCTGCTGCGTCGTTTCGTCCATCTGGGTGATGGCGCGGTTGACTTGTTCAATGCCCTGGCTCTG